>DTPJ01000437.1 GCA_011334435.1 Candidatus Poribacteria bacterium
ACGGTTGGAAATAGTAAAGTGTCTTACGAACAAGTTTTGAGAGTGCTTATTGATGATGGGTTTGATAATTGTGCGAGTATTGAACACTGGGGATCACCTGAATTTATGCTTAAAGGGGTCAAAGAGTTAAATAAGGTTTTAGAAAAAATTTATAAATAAATATCAAAATATAGAGATTCTCTTGGACTCGTTTTCATCTCGCCATCTCCAATGACAACTTAATCTATCCATCAAGCGTTAGCCATGATATTTGTCACTTTTGCAACATGCTAAGATTGACAATTCTCCGATCCGTGCTATAATTGTTAATAGATGTATAATCAGATTCACAAGGATAAGGGGGTGAAAATCATGGCTAAAATTTTAGTTGTAGATGATGATCCAGATTTTGTTGAGGTCACTCGGTTAATTTTGGAAGCTAACAATTATGAAGTTGTTGGCGCTCACGATAGCGCAGATGCTTTACAAAAACTGCATCAAGAGAAGCCGGACTTAGTATTGTTAGATATTATGATGACTCAAGTTCTTGATGGCCTTGTAGTTCCCAGAGAGATATTGACCGATCCAGATCTGGAGAGAATTCCAATCATTGTGGTTTCTTCTATCACTAGCAGTCCTCATATCGGAAAGTTTCCTACTGATGAATACTTGGCAATTGATGATTGGATCTCTAAACCTGTTCAACCTAAAGTCCTGTTAGAAAAGGTTAAACTTTATCTCGATCGTTATCATCGCTTGAATCGGAAGAAGGAGAATAATCATCAAATGTCAATGTCTACAAACAATTAGTTCAATACAGAGCTTGGGAGCTTAAAAGGAGATGAAGTGCGGTTATGCTGGAAAATCAAAAGCGAGACCCGTCTTCTAGATCAAAATTACTATCTGCTCTTTATATTGCTCAAGAACGATATGGTTATTTGAGCAAGGAAGCTATGGATTACGTAGCAAAACAGTTATCAATACCTCTCAAAGATGTCTATTCCACTGCAAGTTTTTACTCGCTGTTTAGAATGAAGCCTGCTGGTGAATATGTAATTCAGGTATGTGAAGGACTTTCTTGCTTTTTAAACGGTGGTGCTGAACGACTTGTAGATTATCTAAGTAAAAAATTAGGGATCAAAGTTGGCGAGACTACACCTGATGGAAAATTTACTTTGGAAGTAGTGCAATGTCTTGCCTCTTGCGGAACATCACCGACCATGCGAATAAACGACGAACTTTACGAGAATCTAACAAAAGAGAAAGTCAACAACATCCTTGAGCAATTAGTAGGAGAAAACGCAAATGGAAAAAACATTATTAAAGAACTTTGATGTTCCACATTCAGGGAATATAGATGTCTACATTGCTCATGGAGGTTATCAAGCGGTAAATAAGGCTCTCATAAATTTTAAACCGAAGCAGATTATTGAATTAATAAAAAATTCAGGACTACGAGGCAGAGGAGGAGCGGGCTTTCCCACAGGGCTTAAATGGGAACTTATGCCAGATGATCCCGATGTCACTAAATATCTTGTGGTCAATACTGATGAAGGAGAACCTGGGACTTTTAAAGATCGTTACCTTGTGGAGAAAGACCCTCACCAAGTATTAGAAGGGGTCATTATCACTGCCTATGCTGTTGGCGCTCATAGGGCTTTTGTTTATATTCGGGGGGAATTTTTCTCAGGAGCAAAAAATTGGATCAAGGTAATTGCCGATGCTTACGAACGCGGGTTTCTTGGAGAAAATATCTTAGGAACAAAATTTAACCTTGACGTTTCTGTACACCGTGGGGCAGGAGCATATATCTGTGGAGAAGAAACTGCATTATTGGAAAGCTTGGAGGGAAAACGCGGAATACCAAGACTTAAACCTCCATATCCTTCTAAAGTCGGTCTTTGGGCGCAACCAACATTGGTTCACAACGTGGAAACATTAGCATGTGTGCCACATATAATTCTTAAAGGATCAGAATGGTTTGCTAATATCGGAACAAAGGAAAGCAAAGGTCCAAAGATTTTCTGTGTAAGCGGACATGTAGAAAAGCCAGGTAATTACGAACTGCCTATGGGAACTACTCTACGAGAAATAATATATGAACATGCAGGTGGAATTAAAAATGGACGGAAAATCAAAGCGATAATTCCCGGTGGAGCTTCTACTCCTATGCTTACTTCTGAGCATTTAGATGTTCCGATGGCATTTGAGTCTCTGCCTAAAGTAGGATCTATGCTTGGCACTGGTGCTGTAATAGTAATGGATGATAATACTTGTATTGTAAATGCTGTAACTCATCTTGCTAAATTCTTTGCTCATGAATCTTGCGGAAAATGCGCTCCTTGTAGAATAGGAACCCGCACTATGATGAAACTTTTAGGAAAAATTGAGGCAGGTAAAGGAAGGGACGAGGATATTGATCTGTTGTTAGATTTAGCTAATAGTTTGCGAGGAACTACTTTTTGTCCATTAGGAGAGGCTTCCACAAACCCGGTGATCAGCAGTATAAAATATTTCAGGGACGAATATGAATATCATATTAAGAAGAAGCAATGTATGACAACAGAAGTTCCCATAAGCGACAAGCCAGAGTCCGTCGCAAAAATTTTAGTAGTTGATGATGACCCAGATTTCGTAGAAATTACAAGATTTATTTTAGAGTCAAATAATTATAAAGTTATTGGTGCTAGTAATGGAAGTGAAGGCATAGCCAAAGCTAAAGAAGAAGAACCAGACTTGATAATCTCAGATATCATGATGTCCAGTGTCCTTGATGGACTGGATATGAGTTGGAAAATGCAAGAAGATGAAAAACTCAAACATATACCTATAATAATGGTAACATCTATTGCTAATACTGATTATGCATCTCTTTTCCCGACCGATCAATACATACATGTTGATGAATTTCTGTTTAAACCTGTGCCACCCGATAAACTATTGGACGCTGTAAAAAGAATGTTAAGTTCAAAGGTATCAGTCTAATTTTAACCAAATTAACGACTTGTGCTAATTCTCTTAAATCCAAATATTTGGTATGTAATTCAGTTAGTTAGTTTTTCTAAAAACTAATCCACCTGCTTGGGTTACGGGAACTGAGAATTCTGAAAACCAGTTAAATCCAATTATCATAAGGATTAGAAAGC
>DTPJ01000010.1 GCA_011334435.1 Candidatus Poribacteria bacterium
CGAATATCTCCTCAGCAGGCTGAAAAATGAACTTAACATTGCCTTTAAGTTTATCTTTAACCTTGCTTAAAATCATTGCAGAACCGATAGCTGAGGTTATATGAACATCGTGTCCGCAGGCATGCATAACTCCGTCATTTTGCGATTTATACGGGACATCATTTGCTTCTTGAATTGGTAAGGCATCTATGTCCGCTCTTATTGCAATGGTTTTGCCTTCATCTTTACCGCGAAGCACACCTACAACACCTGTTTTTGCTATTCCTGTCTCTATTTCATCAAGACCGATCTCGTGAAGTAATTCTGCGATCTTTTGAGATGTTTTAAATTCCTGAAATGATAACTCTGGATGTTTATGAAAATATTCTCTTATGTTTATTAGGTCATACTTTATCTTTTCTACATCATTAATTATATTCATGTTTGTTCTCCAATAAATTTATATAGTTGATATTTTAGGAGCGTTTTAAATTTTCTGCATAAACATACTTGATATTCCGCTGTCCTATATGTTATTATATGTTAGTCAAGATGTCAATCTATTATTTCTAAGATAGAGCATTTTTATTATGCTTATTGAAAAGGAGAAGAAATGTCAGAAAAAGAGATTTCCGTTATAGAGATGGCTGAGCGATTTGATAAAATTGCAACTGCAACTGTTTATGATACTATGGAACATTTAGGCATATTAAATACTGTCCTTGATTTAGGTATCCGTGCTTTGCGAGATGATATGCACATAGCAGGACCTGCGTTTACCATTAAAGGCGAAAGAGATTGCCGAACAGGTGCAGAAGCCCGATCAAAAGCTATGGAAGGTCGCAATCTTTGGGCAGAGGTCTATCCGGGCTGTGTCGTTGTCGTTGATCCGGGAATGGCTCGTGAAGGTGGATTCGGTTTCTTTGGAGAGATGACAAGTTGGCATTTCAAGCAATCAGGTGCAAGAGGAATTGTCATTGATGGCGGAATTCGTGACCGACCAGGATTGTTAAGAATCCCAGAATGGAGCGTTTTTGTCCGATATACAAGTCCAATAGAATCACATCCAAGATGGCGTATAAACGAAATCCAAGTCCCAATCGTTCTTACTGGGCAGTTAATAAAACAGGTTCGGATCAATCCCGGCGATTTCATTGTTGGTGATTCTGACGCTGTGCTTGTGGTGCCAAAAGGAAGGGCTATGGAAGTCCTGATCAAAGCAGAAGAAATGTGGGAACGAGAAGAAGGAAGCAGAAATGATTTCCTTGCAGGCTACAAATTTGACGAAGTATATAAAAAATGGGGGAGGGCATAAGCGGAGGTGTTTTTATGACACTAATTAAGGTTTATCCCTCGTCATTAAGAGGGATTAAGAAGTTATCTTTATCTATCATACTAATCACAACGATACTCTTGTTCATATTCGGTTGTGCTACGACCAATAAACCCCTACCAGTAGAGACTGCAAAGCCTTCACCAACGGTTGAACAAAAGCCGATAGAAAAACCAGAACAACAACCGACTGTCAAGGTTTCTCCTGATGCGGTTGAGGAATACGCCAGAATACACCAAATATCCGATCTTAAAATAGCTGAATATTACCTGACACACCCAGATTATGCAAAAGAAAATCCTTATGTGCCGACACAAGCAGATATAGAATTTTATGAAAGGGCATTTATGGAAAGAATCTATCCAGATTTTAAGAAATTGGCTGATAAAGAAGGTTTTGCAAAGGCTCGCAAAATGTATATGAATAATCCACCAGCAGGTCCTGGCAGTTTTTGGATAGGTTCAACTAAATATGAAGCTTTGATGCAGAGATATGCAAGCACCGCGGGGCAAGGTGCATCGTCAGGCGATAGAGATGCCTTGCTTAATCAAGACCCCGTAACCGTCAACTATAATGAAGGAATGTCCTTATATAAAGAGGGAAAAATTGATGAAGCGATAAAAAAGTTAGAATCTGCTATAAAGATAAAGCCCGATTCTCCTGCTATACAATATAATCTCGGCGTTATGTATATGGAAAAAGATAACACTTCTGGGGCAATACAATCCTTTGAAAATTCTATTTTAGCGATTAAATCAACAGGTTATACAAAAGTAAACCTTCGCCTTTATCCCGATGTGTTCATGGGAGCATGCACTAACTTAGGAATGTTATATACACGAATAGGATTACATGATAGAGCTATTGCTATATTAAATGAGGCTATCCAATTTAGACCAGATGACGTTGACGCCAACAGAAATTTAGCTATCGCTTACTATGCTATGGGAGATTTAGATAAAGCTAATGAACAGATGCAAAAGTATGTTAAGCTTGATCCGAATAGCTCTGAAGCATATAATAATATAGGTCTAATCTTTTACCAAAAAGGCGATTATGAAACTGCTTTGCAATATTTTAGAAAGGCAAAAGAATTAAAACCCTATGATAAGCAATATATCTATAACGAAGGTTTAGCTTTAGCAATGCTTGGTCAGAATGAGGAAGCATCAAAGGCATTCAGAGAGTCCTCAGGATTTGTGGAAGGTGAAGAAATGCGTCAGACCTTCATTAAAGAATCTGAGGCAAATAAATGGCGAGAGCTTTATAATCAAGGTCATTCAGCTATGGAATATGGCAATACTAACCGTGCAATAGAGCTTTTTAATGAGGTTATAAAACTCAAACCTGATATGTTAGAGGCACATGTCAATCTTGGATTTTGTTATCGTCTAAAAGGCGATAGGGAAAAGCAAGTCTATCATTTTGAGCAAGCATTGAAACTCAATTCAGAATCAGCAGAGGTAAATTATAATCTCGGTTTAGCTTATGCAGATTCAAAAATGTATCCTCAGGCTATTGAGAGATTCAACAAGGCTATTGAGATCAAGCCTGATTATAAAGATGCGTATTTTAATTTAGGAACGACATTCTATAAACAAGGGAAATATCCAGATGCGATTAAAGCCTTTGAAAGGGCAGTTGAATTATCGCCGAATTGGTTAGAAGCGAGATTAAATCTTGGTAGCAGTTATCTTAAAATCAACGATATAAAAAATGCAACAACTCAATTTGAGGAGGCGACCAAACGCAATATCAATTCAGCAGAAGCATACTATAATCTCGGCGTTGCATATATGAG
>DTPJ01000413.1 GCA_011334435.1 Candidatus Poribacteria bacterium
ATTTCATCCTATTCCCAGCCAATATCTTCATTTTTGTCTTCAATATATGCTATTATTCCTGTGATTATCGCCATTGCAGTAGTAAGCATATTTATTAAAAAGATTAAGTTTTAAAAAAATAGGAGGTGAAAGGAGATTGCTCTCCTTTTAATTTTCTACATCGGTTCCTCCAAGTAAAGCACTCTGCCATTCTATATATAGGACGTTTGGTGAAGATGTTTTCTGATAGACGCCAACGCCTATTTGTAAAGTGCTTGTGCTTTGCCAATTATATTTATGGTTGGTTATAGTAAGAGTTTTGTTTACAAGACAGTCTTGGTTTTGGTTAAAGATTTTAAGAGTAACGGTATAATCGTTGTTTGTCGGGTAAACTGTGAAAGATAAGGTGCAATTTTCACCTAATATGTTAAATGGGTCGCTTTGCCAAGTGCCTAATGTTCCGTCTGCTTTTGTCCACGTTATTTTCGCAATCTGGCTTGAGCCAGAGTTTGTAATTTCAACGGTAGCAAATCTTGCGTATGTTCCGTCTGGTGTTTTTGTTCCAGCGTAAACGCCCCAGAATACGGTATCTAATTGTTCAATTTCAAAGCTTGATGTAAGAGTTATTGCTGGCGGATAAGGTGCTGGCTTAAGGAAGTATTTCCAAGCAAACTTGCCAGAAGCTGAAGTTGTAAACTTTGTTCTACCATAACCGTCTGGCAAAATATTAGCGTATGTTGCACTTTTTACCTCTTTCCATTTATACCAGTTGCTCGCTATTCCAGAAGAAAGTTTTGTATTTGATGCTGAAGGGTTCGGATATGGCACCATGCAATATCTTATGTAATCCCAAAGCCCTTTTAACGCTAAACCTGTGCACTCGGAATTTACAGGATTAAATCCTGCTTTCTCGGCTGGCGCACCTGTTACTCCTGTATTAACTAAAATGTCTGAAACGGTTCCAAAAAATCCGCCTTGATTTGTTGAGTATCCAAGGCTATTTGTTGGAAGATATGAGGCGAGGAAACCGCCTGTGCTATCAGGATACTTTACTGGTATTGGATAACCGTTTATTATTCCTCCAGCGGGATGCCATTGCATGGCTGTTAAAACATCGTCTACAACCTGTTTTGCCTTCATTTTATAAACGCCATCTTTTGTAATAGAATAATATAGTGATAGAGAGCTTAAGTATGTGCCAACTGTATAGCCAGCATAAGCAGTTTGAGAATACTTAATTGATGGTATATTCGGATCAGAGGGGTTTGTTGAAAAGCCGAAATTTAGTTTTGTCCCATTTCCATCCCAGCCTACAGCGTCAAGTAATTGTCTTGCTGTATCACGAGCATTTTGGTCATTTGGATATTTATGGAGAAGGTGGCTTGCTCTAATACAGAGGGCAACAGGTGGAGCATAGGAGTAGCGGAAAGAATATAGGGCGTTTTTGGTTAATAGGGTATAAAAGGCGTTTGCTGGTGCAAAAACAAGTCTTGACTTATATGGGTAATAATATAGACCATGCGGTAGATTATTCCAAATTTGTGGGTCTGGGAAAACTAAACTTGAGTTTGTGAAATAGTCGTCTGGTAAATCATTTGTTAAACCAAAAAGACTATCATAGAAGTCATGGCTATAGCCTACAGAAGTCATAAAGTTTTTTAGACGGGAAGCTTTGTCAGATATACCTAATTCTTCTAATAAGTTTGCGAAAACCCAAGTTATATGTCTTCCAACATATCTAATAGAGGGGTAGCCAAAGTCTTTAAAGTATTGTCTCTCACTTCCTATAATCGCTGTATCTGGCGTCCAAGCAACTTGGTCTGCGAAATATATTGTATAGCCTGTTCCCTGATATGATAATAATTTGAGTTTATAATACATTTTAGCGGCATATTCTTGAGGAAAGCCTAAAAGTTGTGCTTTACCGTATAGTGCTTCAACGCTAACATATCCCACAATTTGTAAGCCATTGAATATACAAAAGTCATATTCAATTTTTGACATATTTTCGTCTTCTTGTATTATTTTTTGATAGATTACAACATCTGGATTTTTAGGCATCCCCGGAACATACCACTTGTCTTGACCGCTATCATATATTGAAATTGGAATTGCCCAAGAACTGTCTTTCATAACAGCGTAATCGGTGTTTGGTATTCTATAATATAATCTCATCATATACGCCATTCCTAAATCAAAAGTTGAAAGTATCCTACCGTCCACGCCTTGATTGAGAATAGTGTGTGACCATGTTTCTGAAAAGTATTGGCTACCTAAATAGTAGAGTTGTGTTTGAGCGTTGTCTATTACTATATAGGCGTATGCTTGCCCTACTCCTGCATTATAATCATTTCCTGTAGCGATTAAAGTCCAACCTTGGGATGCAGAGATGCCGCCATGAGTGTCTTCAAGCCAAGCGTAAACCCACCAAGTTCCATTACTTGCAAGGGCGATAACAAACTGTGACCAAGTTTGTTGTCCGAAAACGGAAGTGTAGTATGTATTATATACATAGCCTCTTTTTGATATTACCTGCAAGTAACCGTTTTCATTAATTCCAACTTTGACAAAATCTGCGAACTCTTCAGGGCTATAATAAGTGCTTTCCCATGGAGTAATATATGCCCAGACCGAATAAGGTTTTCTACCGCTTATTTTTGAAAGTTGAAAGTTAAAGTTTTCAATAGAATAGTAGGCGAGATAAATTGGGTAACGTAACCTAATAATATGTTGTGCGTGCCCAGAACCTGAACTTTGAACTCCTAATTCCAAGCCATTAGTTGGAGAAAATCGTATATCAACTGAAGTATATGACCCAGACGCATAACGCACCCATTCGCTTGTATCAAGGTTATCTTCAGCGCAAAATAAACTGTGGCTTGTAACATAAGATGGATTGTTTAACGCCTTTGTTTCAGGATTGTAGAATATAATGAGAGTTGAAAGGGCAAGTAATATTATTAGAAGTATTGGAAATAATTTTTTGGCGTTCATGTAATATAGGTATTCTATTAGCAATATTTATATTTATTGTCTATGCTATATTGGAGATAATAGAGAGGGGTGGGCGAAAGTGAAAGTTGTCGCTGAAATCTTTTTGGGTAAAGAGAATAAGGTTATTG
>DTPJ01000103.1 GCA_011334435.1 Candidatus Poribacteria bacterium
CTTAGAACTATTGAACCTGCTAATGTCAAAGATCAGATGCACGCATTCATACTTAAAACTGTATATCAATTCACAAAAACCATAAAAATAACCGGCGGATTACAGCTATTATTATTTAACGATATGAAAGATGAAGCGAGAGATTATGTCCGTCAAGCACTGCTTGGTGAACTTGAAAAAAGTTTTATCGCTTATGAAAAAGACCTTTTCCTTCATATAGGTTTAAAATACATCAATCAAAAAGCAAAAGGGGAAATTAACGATCAGAATTTTTTAGAAACTTTTGTCAGGGTTTTTGCCAAATTTTAGAACCATTATAATTAAACAAATACAACGGATTTTTTACAAAGGGGGTGATTATAGAATAGCAATTAAAATGTTTTTAAAGAAACTATTCTAATTATATTTTATCTAGGAGGGGGTAAAATGGAAACCATAAGAAAATATTTGGCTGAATTAATTGGAACATTTGTGCTTGTATTGTTTGGCTGTGGAAGTGCTGTCATCGCTGGCGACAAAATTGGATTTTTAGGAATTTCATTCGCTTTTGGATTAGCTGTCCTTGTAATGGTATATGCTATCGGAAATATCTCAGGCTGTCATATTAATCCTGCTATAACAATTGCGATGCTTGTAGCAAGAAAAATAAAGGTCCGAGATGCTATTTGGTATGTTGTAGCTCAGTGTATCGGTGCAATTTCCGCTTCTGGAACTCTGCTTGCCATCGCTATAGGCAGGGCTGATTATGATTTGGCAATAAATGGGCTTGGACAAAATGGCTATGGTATCCATTCTCCAAGTGGATATTCACTTGGGGCTTGTTTTCTTGCTGAAATATTACTGACAGGACTATTCCTATTTGTGATATTCGGTGCTACAAGCAAAAAAGCTCCCGCTGGATTTGCTGGTATCCCCATAGGAATAACACTTGTCCTTATACATATAGTAGGAATTCCTATAACAGGAACATCAGTTAACCCTGCCCGAAGTTTAGGTCCTGCCTTATATGTCGGTGGAGATGCGCTATCTCAACTATGGCTTTTCCTAGTTGCACCAATTTTAGGCGGTATTATATCTGCGATTATCTGGAAATATTTGTTTGAAGGAAAAGAGAACGAGTAATATTGTGATAAATGACTTGGTGATGGGAAAACAAAAGCTAATAATCCCATCACGTATTTTTTATAAAACAATAATTTATCTGGATCATTATTTCGGTTTTAGAACATCAACACGATCTATGCTTTGAGGGCTTGGATTTTCCATCTTTGAGACGTCAGAAGAATATGTTATTCCACCGTTCCATCTTTTGCCCGGCACTTGCGATGTGACCACTATTGCTGCTCTGGGTTTCACTGGACATTTATTCTCGCAAATTCCGCAACCGATACATTTATCTTTAAGCACAACAGGAAACTTGATACGTCTAACATCGCCATTAAACAGGATAATGTCCCTTACCTCAAATTTGATCGCTTTTGTCGGAATAGGACATTGCTCCTCACATACAAGGCAATCTTCATATTCGCTCCATGGAATACACCGAGTCGTATCTATCCTAGCAGTGCCGATCTTGACTTTTTTCTTCTCTTCCTCTGATAATTCAGTTATTGCATTAGTTGGACAAACCCTTGTGCATGAGACACAGGTATATTCACATTGACCAACCCTAGGCACCAATATTGGTGTGCCTATACCCTCAACGCCTGCTTCAAGAAAAGTCGGTTGAAGACCATTTGTTGGGCAGACCTTCATACATTTTCCACAACGAATACATCTATCAAGGAACTGCTCTTCTGGCAATGCTCCGGGAGGACGAATAACAGTTTCATCTAAGTCTCGCTTGCGGTAATTAAGTTTTAACAATGGGACAGCTACAACACCGCCAACTGCTGACCTTATGAAAGCACGTTTAGAAAGGTCAAGTTTGGCTTTCTCTGTTTTGTCAGCGAAAGGTTGTTTTATCCTAAAGCTAATTGCTTTTGTAGGGCAAACATCAACGCAGGTCATACAGTCTGTGCATTCTTGCACCCAATATTGTCTTGGATTTTCTGTGATTGCATTGAGGTTGCATTCCCGCTGACATCTTCCGCAATCTATACACTTATCATTAACAGTTCGCCTAAAGAAGCTAAATGGTTTTGATAATAAACCTAATAACGCACCTAAGGGACATAGATTGCGACACCAGAAACGTTTTTGCAATAAATTTAATAGGATTATTCCCACAAAAGCTGAAAAGAATAAGAGATGGAGTCTTAATAAATTTTGTTGATTTGGAATAAGGTATTTACGCAGAAAGCTGTAAATCGGCTCTGATACTGAATTAACGCCTTTTATATGATAAAGAACGTTAAAAGTTGAATTTATCGCATAACTGAAATATGGATATAATATAGTTTCATAGCTTCTCGTTACTATGCTCAAAGGATCGGCAAGCCATATCAATTGGAGGCTGAAAATAGCCCCTACGATAAATAGTAGAAGTATATAATATTTGAGGTTGCGGAGTTTCGGACTTTTTACCTTTGGACGCTTGAACCGTCTAAAAAATATTTTGTCTGAAATGTCAATTGTCGTCCCGAGTGGACATATCCAACCGCAGAAAAATCTTCCGATGAACAACGTCAATATGACAAGTATTATTGAATAACTAAACTTAGCTATTAATGACCGCGATGCTAACATAGCCGCTATTGCTGAAAGCGGATCAACCCTTAATATGAGATCAACAGGTATAAATGAACCCGCGGGAAAAACCGTCCTTAACAATAGGAATAGAAAGAAAAGCAGAAATAGAATTTGTATGACACGACGAATAACTCTAAGCATGATAACACCTTACTTGATTAGACAATTACATCGTCAACTCTGACTACAAGACCATTTAACAGTTTTGACTTAGCAACTTCGCCAACTCCATATTTACCGAATAATATATAAGTGCCATTTTCCAAAACGTAAACCTCAATAGTCTTTGCATCAGGGTCAACTATCCAATATTCTAAAACGCCAGCTTTTTCGTATTCATAGAATTTATCTTTTCTATCGGTATCTATTGTGCTTTCAGACAATATCTCTACTACGAGATCAGGCAC
>DTPJ01000623.1 GCA_011334435.1 Candidatus Poribacteria bacterium
CTAAAAAGTCCA
Source organism: Candidatus Poribacteria bacterium (assembly GCA_011334435.1). Lineage (GTDB taxonomy): Bacteria > Poribacteria > DTPJ01 > DTPJ01 > DTPJ01 > DTPJ01. Next base: position 13 of record DTPJ01000623.1, read on the forward strand.
GCGGATTCTACATTTTTTGGCATCCTCATATCTAAAATAGCTAAATCTGGGTGTCTTTCAATAGCCATTTTTATAGCATCTTCAACATTCATAGCGGAGATCACTTCACATGGAATATCTCTCAATACCCATTCTAATGCGTAAAGGACAGATACATCGTCATCTGCGATCAAAACGAGGGGAAGCCTATCTTTTGAGGCTTTGTCTGACTCTGATTCATTCTTGATACCCATTAAGTCATCTCCTTTTTAGGCAAATCCAATGTAAATGTAGTTCCTTCGTTTAATTTGCTCTCAACGGTGATAGTTCCATTATGTTCTTCCACAAGCTGTTTTACGATATACAATCCGATACCTAATCCGCCCCGTTGCCCTGGTCTGTCCTCATCTCCTGAATGATATGCTTCAAAAATATGTTGTAAAGCTGTTTCTGATATTCCTATTCCATTGTCCTTTACCTTTATTCTAAAAACGCTTTTATGTTCCTCAATGCTGACTTGCACGAATCCACCATTTGGAGTATATTTGACAGCGTTATCTAAAAGATTGACCAAAATTTGTATAAGTGAATCCTTATCCGCTATAGTTTTTGCATCCTTTACATTTTCTTGCAACTGCATTTCAATGCCTTTAAGTTTGGCAATTGGTGTGCAAAAGTCTATTGCTGTTTTCAAAACGTTAGATAAATTAACAGGTTCTTTGGATAAAACGAGCCTTTTTCCTAATATTCGCGAAAAAGTCAATATTTTATCTACTAAACGCACATATCGCCACATCTCTTGATGTGACAATTTAGCAAATTCTCTTTCCTTTTCAGATATACTGGTAGAACGATTAACAAGATGATCTAAAAAAGCGATTATATGTGTAAGTGGAGTTTTTAATTCATGTGCTAAATTTCTGATCAATTCGTCTTTATCGGTTGCTGATTTTTTCAACTCCTCAATCAGATGCGCACTTTCAATGCTTGCTGCAACTTGGCTTACAAAAGTGCTTAATATTGACGCGGTAACATATTTGGAAAGCATAGCTAAAATTTGTTCATGCTCTTCGGTGAAATGATTTGGTTCATTGGATAAAATGTCTAAAACGCCTATGGGGACATTTTCAGCGATCAATGGAACAGCCAATTCAGACTGCATATTTGAATATTGCTCCATGTAGTCTGGGTCGCTATGTATATTGCCAACTCGTTCTATTCTATGTTTATTTAATGCCCTACTAATTATACCTTTTCCTTCTGGTATTTCAGTATAGACAAAGTCCTTTTTTTTGTAGGTTACTAAAGCTCTTTTTGCTTCGTCCCAAAGGAATAAGTTGCCTGTGTTAGCTTCGGTCAATTCAACGACACGATCAACGACAAATTGGATAATCAATCCTATATCTTTATAACGGCTGATCGCAACTGCTATATCGTTAGTGATCTTCATTTGCTCAATTGAGCGACGTAAAAAGAACTCTTTATCAGCTAACTGAGAGATGGCGTTTGCAGTTACAGAGATAAGTTTTTTCGCCGAATTTATCTTTTCTACTGAAAGAATTGGAAGCATAAGGATGCTTTCAATAAGTGCATTTGTATTTTTGGAGTCTAAATCAAATTCACGAGCGTATTCCTGTATCTGTGTGATATTTATCTCTGATGATTTTTTTCTCTCCGCTAAGATAATAGCGATCGGCTTTTTATTGACAATTATAGGAGAACCAAATACCTCTATCATAGGAAGACAATCATATGTCCCATTTTCACTGTTGGATAAAGCGGGAACGATTGTTCTTAAATCTCTAATATCGCATTGTTCACATTTTTTTATTTTATTTTTTATAAATCTATCACAAATTGGCAGATAGCGGTTTTGTTTTCCTAAAATATAAGTTCCGTCATTTTTTAAGATATATACAGGAATTTCTAAAACTTGCGTTATACTATCAAGATGTTCCTGTATTAGAGATGTTTCAACTAATTGATCAATAAAAATAGTTTCAGCCATCATTTTATCCCTTTGATTGGCTTAATAAATGCTCTATAGTTTTTTTGAGTTCATTCTGATTAAAAGGTTTTGTAAAATATGCTTCTGCACCAGCTTCTATTGCCTTTGACCTATCTTGTTCAGAACGGTTAGTCATTATGATGACAGGTATATTTTTGGTCATAGGATTGGACTTTACATATTTGCAGATCTCAAATCCCTCATTAAATCCCGTAGGTGGCATCATTACGTCTAAAATAATTAGATCAAAAATCTCCTTCTCGGTCATAACGCGGGCTGAAAATCCATCTTGGACCTTAACTATCTCATAATCTTCGCCGAATATGAATTCAAAAGCGTATAAAAAAGACGGGTCATTATCGGCAACCAATATTTTTATTTTTTTATCATCCATTTAATACCCCCTCAGTAGATAATCTAAGTTTGCTCATTCTTTTGTTCAGCTATGGGTAAGAAAAAAGTAAATTTACTCCCTTTGCCGATTCTGCTTTCAACGGAGATTTTTCCGCCATGGGCTTCTACAATAAATTTTGATATTGAGAGTCCCAAGCCGGCGCCGCCTTCTCCTGTCTGTTCAATATTTTCAGCACGGTAGAATTTCTCAAATATAAATCTTTGTTCCTTACTAGAAATTCCTTTTCCTGTGTCCGAAACACTAACATAAGCCTGCCCGTTACTACGAGATGTCTCTACGTTAATACTTCCGCCTGAGTCAGTATATTTAATGCCATTGACGATAAGGTTAATTAGAACCTGTTTAATCAAATTACCATCAGCTAAGACGACAATGTTTTCATTGTTTGATTGATATGCAAGTTTAATGCCTTTTTGTTCTGCTCCTTTCTGAAAAAGTATTATAACATCATTTATAATATTATTCAATACAACAGGTGACTTTATAACTTTTATAGATTCTATTCTGCTCAATTCCAGATTTGTCATAAGATAAAGATTGTTAATCATATTTTTATATCGCTCAATTTCGTAATTTATGACTTTTAGTGCTTCTTTTACCTTTGGTTCTGGTGGAATTCTATTTTCTAATCCGCTAACTAACATCTGTATTGGTGCTAATGGTGATTTGAGTTCATGGGCTAAA
>DTPJ01000381.1 GCA_011334435.1 Candidatus Poribacteria bacterium
CTTATATCCACGTTGCTAACAACAAGATTGCCCTTTACACGTGCTAACTCTAAATCATTAACCCTTACCACACGAGTCCCGTTAATATCTATAATCTGCTTATCTAATATGTCTTCTGAAAGAAAAATGTCGTTTTCAGTGGGCTGATATGGCTTTATCTCGTTGAGTTCATTTTTCAATGGAATAGCAGGTGCAATTATAACCGCTACATCAGAATAAGGTATAATAATATTTTTGCCATTTTTTTGCTTGACTACAATAGCAACGATGACAGGATGAGTGGCATCGCTTTTGATTGAGGCAACTAAATCTTTTAATTGTCCAATAAGCTTTCCATTGCTATCAGAAACTACTTTGCCTATTAGTTCACTTAGATAGATCATTGTAGTGTCTCCGCTTGTTAAATATTAGGTGCAAAAAATTCTGCCTAATAGTATGCTATTTCTTGAGACTGTGTTTTGGATAGATTAAGACATCAAAAATGATTCTGTTATTGTAAAAATAGCACGACTAAAACACGCTGTTAGATTGTTTTTAAAAAGTTTATGACTATAGAATCTAACAGAAATACGCGCAAGAATAAAAGATGTGTTAAAAGGAGAGACTTAAAAGGAGGAGTTATAATAATCAAGGGTATGCACCTAAATCTAAAAACAAGATAAAGACACAGAAATTATAACTCTATAATCATCAGCTCTCCTTTCAAAACACAAAATGTTAGAAACTGCTTAAATAATGAAATTTGTTTTAAATCTTCTAAAAAGCATAAATTGGGATCGTCCATAAATTAATCTCCTAATGACGCATATCTCCCTTTAGGCAAAACTCATATAAATTTTGCTATTGATCATAAAGAATCTATAATAAAATTATAAGGAAGATAATGCCTTGTTGAATTTTATAAAAAACGATTGAATTTGCCTATTATATTATATAAAAATGACATACTATTGTCAATTGTTAATCTTTTTTATTTTCGCCCAAGTTATAGATAATTTTCCTATTGATTTAACAGCGCCAGGCTCTCCAAGTGTGCGAGGAATACCCGGTCCTGTTATCAAAACATTATCGTAGTATGCCTTATCACTCCATTGTCGGAAGCCAATTCTGCCCTTTTCAAATCCCTTAAAATTTCCGATTTCCAATGGTTTGAGGACTTCTTTACCATTGAGGAATACCGTCGCCTTATCATTTTGGACTATCACCTTATATTTATTCCATTGCTGAATTTTGACGCCAAGCGAATCGCCTTTCTGTGATATGTTCTCATCAAACGCTCCGCCTTCCTTTTTAAAAAATTCCGAAAGATTCAAACTCGGGGCAATCATAAACGATAGGTAGTTATCTGAGTTTTGACCACGAAACACAACAGAAATTTCATCAGTTTGTCCATTAGCCTCAAACTCAATAGTATAGTCCTTCCAATCTTTTTCACCGACCAAAGCACAAACTTCATTTGTGCCTTCGCCTGATAAAACATTGCTTTTCTTATCATCATCTTTGACGATCTTCCAAGTGCCGACAGTTTCCCATTGTTTTAGTTGATCGTTATTTTCAAAGTCAAAATACAACGATAAAGCTAATTCAGCATGAAAAAATAAGACTAGTATAAATCCGATAAAAGCGATAAATCCTAAATTTTTTAAGTTATATGACATTGTCCCACCCCTTTTGATAATAAATTTTTTAAAGTATCTGAAATTCTCCGTCATTCTGCTCTGCGATGGATTTTAACAACCATGCTTCTGGCTGATCTTCGTCTATCTCCATACCAATTGCAAATATCTTTGCCCCTGTATTAGCATCACGTATGCTTTGGAGAATTTTTTCTGGTTGAATAATTCCCGCAGTAGGCAGACCATCTGTGACAACTACAACAATATTTGGCTTCATACTCAAAGCAAGCATTATTGGCGAAAGAAGATCGGTCTTTGTATTTGTTCTAATATTCATTTGATTGAATTGACCTAAGAATGAAACCGCATTTGAGATATTTTCCTTTGTGGCACGTATTGTCCCGCTGGTATTATAAATTTTTGCTTCCTTTGAAAAGACTATGATATTGAAACTATCGTTTTCTGTTAATTCCATTAAAGATTCTACAAGGTATTTTCTGGCAATGTTTAATTTATTTGACCCTGGTGCACCCATACTTGCTGAAATATCCAAGCAATAGATGATCTCTCGTTTCCCCTTTAACCTATCAACAAAGTCCACAAGTTGACTTTTTTTCGCTTTTAGCACTTTTTGTGCGTCAACTCGCCCTATGCCTTGTCCAAAGGTCACATTTCCAATATCACCCGTTGCTGGCATTTTCAGATCAGTTGGCATCATTGAACTTTTCAGTGCTGGTGTGCCTCTATCTGTCCGCGTAGGTGTAAATTTTGCCGATGTAGTAAGCTCTACTATACGATTTGGGCGATCTATTTCCGTCTTTCTCTCCATTATTTGAGGTTTTGGCGGTTCTGGTTTCTGTCTCTTAACAAGTAATTTTGGATCGGTGATCTTTGTTAGATCAACTTCAACCGAACCAGATGCCTTTCTGTATTCACTTTCAACACGTATCCCCATAAAAATCAAAAGACAGATCAAATGTAAAGTGACAGATATTATAAAGGCGATATTTGATCGCTTCATATCAATCCCCTATTTTATTTTAATGCTTGACCATGTAGTAGTTAGCTTTCCAACCTGTGAAACAGCAAGCACATTTGACATTCCGTTATTCATAAGATTTTGAGTTAATAAACTTTAAGCTTAGAAAAAGGCTTTCCATCTGTGTAATTAGTTTCATAGTATAAAAAGCATTGCCAGAACTATATTATCAGAAGTTCAAAATAAAAATCAAGACTTTATTCTAATACTTATACAAGGGAGATTTGGAGGGATTTTCTAACTAAATATTCAATTATAATTTATAAATTGTCCAAAGTTTAGTAATATAATATAGCATTCCTATTATGTCATAGTCCATTCACAAGATCAAGAATGATTTTCTTGATACATTACAAATTTTTTATACATCAAGAGTTTGAGGTGAAATATGAAAGGCAATATATAAAGTTAGTAGCATAATCTCTATAACTTTTGGGCGTAA
>DTPJ01000640.1 GCA_011334435.1 Candidatus Poribacteria bacterium
AAACGGATTTATAACCTTCTGAAATTCATTGGTAAAATTGGTGACGAAGCTGAATACAATACCTTTGTCGTTGGTGGATTTGTCAGGGACTTGATGTTGGATAGAGAAAACCTTGATATTGATATTGTTATTGAAGGCAACGAAGAATATTTCGCAAGGGTTTTTGCAAAAGCAAAAAGAGGCAAAGTTAAAATCCATGAACAATTTAACACTGCGGTTGTCACTTTGCCTAATGGACTTAAAATTGATATAGCACTTGCAAGGACAGAAACATACGAGCGACCCGGTGCATTGCCAACGGTAGATATAGGTTCTATTGATGATGATCTGAAACGAAGGGATTTTACAATAAATGCGATGGCGATAAGACTTAATGAAAAAGGATTTGGTGACCTTATAGACCATCTCCATGGAGAATCTGACCTTGAAAAAGGCATAATTAGGGTGATTCACGATAAGAGCTTCCAAGACGACCCGACAAGGATATTCCGAGCCATCAGATATGAACAAAGATATGATTTTCGCTTGGATAAACACACAGAGAAGCTTTTGAAAACCGCTGTGAAAAACGATTTTTTATCTACAATAACAAAACAGAGATTGAGAAATGAAATATTGCTGATATTAGATGAGGAAAATTTTATAGAAATGATTAATAGAATGAAACAGTTTGATCTCCTAAAATATATCCATCCGAAAATATCATTGTCGTCGAAAATCATAAAATTGCTCATTAAAATTAGTGGGTTAAGCTTGTTTCAGAGTGTCCCATTATTAACAGATAATGCAAGTTTTGATACGACATTACTTAAACTTATGGCGATCTTTGATGGATTAAATGAAGAAGAGGCAAAAGAGGCATCGGAAAATCTCGCTCTGACAAAGGAATATACAGAGGCTATCATCGCTTCTAAAACAAAATTATCTAATGCACTTAAAGCAATAAGCGATAAATCAATTACGCCAAGCGGAATATATAAAGCTTTAAATGGTTTGCCAACTCAAACTTTATTTTTCGGAGCATTTAAGGCTTTTGATGAAGATACAATATTAAAGATGTTTATATATTCTCTCATGGAGAATGAAAAACCATTGATAACGGGCAAAGATTTAAAAGAACTTGGTTATCCAGAAGGATCGCAATATGGCGAAATTCTGGAAGATGTTTTTTATGCACAGCTTGATGAGAAAGTGATGACCAAACAAGAGGCAATTGAATATATTCAACAAAAATATAAAAAATGAGGTTGAGATATGGAAGGACATGGATTTGAATGTAGCAAATTTTGGATATTAAGGATAGATCCGGGCGAGGATATATTGATCTCTTTGAGAAAATTTATCAAGGAGAACAACATAAAACAAGGCGTTGTTGTTATGGGATATGGCACTTTGGCAAAGATCAGCCTTCATTGGGTAACTCATAACAGGTTTCCGCCAGAAAATCATTATGATAACTGGGAAGGCGGAATAGAGATTATGAGCATAAATGGCATGATCGTTGATGGAGAACCACATGTTCACATAACAGCATCCGATAAAAAAGGTGCTTTTGGCGGGCATTTGGAAGAAGGTTGTATATGCTATGTTTTGTGTGAGATCGGCATAGTTGAGGTTTCTGGTGCAGAGATGATTAGAGAAGTTGTGACAATAACAGATGAGTATGGCAATACATCAAAGCGACCACAATTAAAATTTATAAAGTGAATTTAACATTGGGAGGGAAACTATGAATTCGTTAGTTCTATTGCTTATTTCTGTTGCAATCGTTACATTAGGCTACATAATCTATTCAAAGTGGGTTGATAAAAAGATCATCAAATCTGATCCTAACAAGGCAACCCCTGCAAAGATGTATATGGATGGAGTAGATTTCACTCCGACAAGCAGAAACGTGCTTTTTGGCTATCAATTTAAATCTATCGCTGCTTTGGGTCCTATCGTCGGTGTTATCGTCGCACTTCAATGGGGATGGTTGCCAGCGTTATTGTGGTTGATCCTCGGAGTGTTATTCATCGGTTGGGTGCAAGATTACACAAGTGCTATGATCGCAATTCGTAGCGATGGTCAAACCTTCGGCGGACTAAGTTATACGCTTATATCTCCTCGTGCAAGGACAATCTTACTTGCCTTTATATACTTCTATATACTTCTCATATTAGGGGCTTTCGGCAGTATAGTTACAAATGTCCTCCTCAATACAAAAACTCCTCTGGGCATAATAGTTATGACTCTCGCTGGTGTTTTAGCTGGTCAGATGATATATAGATGGCATGTAAATATTATTCTTACAACCGTTATAACAGTTGTTTTGAGTTTTTTAGGGATATGGCTTGGGACCTTATCTGGTGTATCAGGATTTTTCCAAACAATAAACGGCGGAGCTGAATCCCCTATACTATTTGGAAGTGTGACACAGGCACATTTGATATGGACAATTGTCGTCTTTTTATTCTGCTATCTTGGTGCAGTTTTACCAATATGGCGATGGGCTCAACCAGTTAACTATGTCTCATTCTGGATCGTTGGTTTAGGGATGTTAGGTGCTATCATTGGCATAATTATCCTTAGACCTTCGCTTCAGGAATTTCCCGTTGTTACGCAGGTTAATATACCTAATTTGGGACCGATATGGCCAATATTGTTCGTCACAATAGCCTGCGGTGCAATATCGGGTTGGCATAGTCTCGTATCAAGCTCTGGAACTGCACGGCAACTTGAAAAAGAATCAGAGGCATTATCCGTAACCGCTGGTGTTATGTTTGCCGAAACAATATTAGCTATAATAGCGTTGATAACAGGTATTGTGGCTTTTGGAGTTTTCGGTAGTATGAACGGTTATTCCGCTGTGTTAAAAGGGCAAGCGATAGGGGCTATAAATGTTAAAGAATATGGGACAGGACCTATGGCTGTTTTCGCTGTAGGTATGAGTGAACTGCTATCCAGTTTTGGGATTGGCAAGGATTTCGGATTAGCGTTTGGTGCGGTATTTCTTATTATTATGGCTATTACAGTTATGCAGTTGGGCTTGCGATTTATGAGGGTTGCCAGTGCTGAATTCTTAGGTGATAAAATACCTTTAATGAGAAATATCCA
>DTPJ01000661.1 GCA_011334435.1 Candidatus Poribacteria bacterium
CAAACGATATGGAAAATGATTGAGTCACATAAAGTCTTCCGCCATGAGAAAGCTCGTTATTTATATATCTCAAAGATAGGCTCGGGACAATACTTGAACCCGCTTCTATTTTTTCATAATTTTTGTCTGTTGAATATTTATAATAGGAATTCCTGATCTTTATAGTCCAATTCTTTGAAATTCTTGTCTCGCATAATGCAGATGGCAAATATGACCTTTTCTTTATTTCGCCCTCTGTTTCATTTTCTTGATCATATTCCAATAAAAGCCTTAATTTTAAATTAGGATTAAGTTCCATTTCAACACGATAATTGTTATCATATTTCGGAATTATGTTCTGCGTATCAATCCAGCTTTTCAGACCATCATAAGTTCCAACAAACATCACCCAGTTATAAGGCGTAAGGCTTGTTTGAACCCTTAACGATCTTGATTTGCTATCATTATATTGTCCTTCGGAGATCGGGATTGTCTGATCTAATAATGAATATCTACTTGAAATGGTAAGCAGTTTCAGCTTACTTGTCCATAATCCAGGGATTAAACCTAAACCTGTTGTTAAATATGTATTATTAATATTTTTATTTTCTCTATTATTGACGAGGTTTGAATCGTCATAATACAGATCAATCATTGTGCCTTTTATGCTTGCAAGGTTTGATTTGAACAAAAATCTTTTAAGTTCATCATCAACAGTTTTGTTTAGCTTATATGATGTGCTTATGTCAAAACGTTCAATCGGATTTAGATTTACCTTGAAGTATGATGTTTTGACTTGATTATCTTCAATATCATCTCGGTCTGATTGATAATAATAGCTGTTAAACTCCGCCCTTCTAATTTTCATGTGTGACAACATAAAATCTGGCAAACTATACTGAATATCTGTTCTAATGCTATTTTCATTGACGTCGTCTGTCCATTTTCCCTTACCTGTCAACGCTATAACGGGATATTTGGGTTTAGACAAGACCGCATTAAGCTTTGCGAAATTTTCGTTAATTGATGATGAATTTGATTTGGAACGGTCATTTTGCCAATATAATTTTATCGGTAGCCATTGGAAGACGTCAAATTGTGAGAATGTGCCGATATGCTGTTGAACATCGCCAAACCTTGTCTTTGGCATACCAAAGGTGTAAAAATCATCGCCGAACTTTGAATAATCAATTTTCAATTGCGTCTTTGGGGCAACTGCGGTTATTTCTGCCCTTGATGCAAGATGATCTATGTCAAATGATCTGTCATCAACAAGCCTTGCATAAGCGATCTCGGGCTTAATTTTCATTGACAATTCACCAATTTTGACGTTCTTACTTTCATTATTGAGGCTGATAACATCAAAATCATCTAAAATTAGCGTATCCATTCCGATATAATGATCTCCGCCAATGTCAATTCCAGTAGTGACCATCGTCACCATATTTTTTTCGGAGTCATCTTTGAGTTTATATTGGTATCTAACTTCTATATATTCGCCATCATCAAGAAGCTCTTCCTGCGGAAACATCAACCAACCATTAGGATAGACCATTACATAGTCAATGCCCCTTTGTAATATTTCCATTCCAGCGATCACTGTTTCTGTATCAGGCAAGATGTCGGTCCGATTAAGCTGGTATATGGAAGTTCCCACTTTGTATTGAAAGAATTCCGATTCGTAGTTTCCAATAGATTTTCCATATCTTGGCTGAAGATTTGCCCTTATATTGCGGACTTTTTTTCTGAGATGGATGTCACCACCTAACAAATTGATGCTTTCTATCAATTCCGCATTTCGCCAATCTGCCCTAAATTTTCCGCCCCTTCCTTCAAATATTATATCTGCTTCGTTTCCGCGATAAGCTAATCCATAATCAATGTTATCCTCTCTGAGATCGTTATAAAAACCTGTGATTGACCTATTATTTGGCATTGTCCCTCTGAGGTTAATATCATTTTTAGAATCATAAGTCGGATCGCTTTTTCTTTTAGGCGAGATTTCTATGGAATTATAATATTCAAAAGAGCTAATCCCAGAAAGCCGAAACTGCGTCTCGTCAGATGCAGAAAAGCCAATGCCTTTATCATCTAATTGAAACCATTTTTCCCCTTTTTTCCCAATCTGATCTTTATCTTGGAATTTGTAGTTATCCCAATCTTGAATTTTTTTATCGTATATGTTGATGCCCTTTTCTGTTACAACAAAAACAGAGCCACTGACAATGATCCCTTGTCCAGAATTGTCCAACAAACCATTATTTGAATTAAAATGTCGCCAACTGCCAGTTTTATTGTTATAAAGGCTTGTGCCTTTTTCTGTTAAAAACCATATATTATCGCCGTCAATTGCTAAACTTTTGATATTTTTGCTTGGCAATAAGTTATGATATATCGTGCCTTCTGACCATGAATCAGAGACCGAATCATATATGCTTATGCCATTTGAGGTTGCCAGCCAAATCTTACTGCCATCTATGATAATATCGTTTATGTCATAGCTTACGATACCATCAGATAAGCCATAGGTTTTCCAAGAGTTAAGCTTCTTTTCATAACGGACTATGCCTAAATCAGTGATAAACCATATAAAATCGCCAATACTGATAGCTTTGATGATATTCTTTGATGGCAGATTGATGTCAATTTGCGTTATTTTGTCATAATCAATATCTAACCTAAATATACCGTCAGAAGTTGCGATCCAAGCGGTTTCGCTAACAATAACGATGTCATTTACAGATGGCAAAACATAGTCTTTCCATTCTTCCAAGAGCTTATCAAATCGTGAGATGCCTTTATCTGTTCCGATCCAGACATAATCCCTGCTAAAAGCAACACAGGTTGTGTTTTGTGATGGAAGTTTATCGGAAAATGATCGCCAATCGCTAAATCTAACATCAGAATTGCTTATTCCTCCATCTGTCACAACCCAGATTAATCCCTCATCTATCCCTATGTCTCGTATTTCATCGCTTGCAAGACCATTTTTTGATGAGAAAAAACTCCACTCATTCTGCGTTTTGTTATATTTATAAAGACCATCTTTCGTCGCGAACCACAAAGAATCATCTGATTGTAATATAGGCAAGGTCATCGCATAGAGACGACAG
>DTPJ01000493.1 GCA_011334435.1 Candidatus Poribacteria bacterium
CTATCTGACGCCATCGTTCTATACGTCTTTTGGAACGGACACCTGATAAATCAGGGACTGAATGCTGACAGGTCATAGGAATTATCTTATAAACGCCAAGTTCAGTAGCTTTTTGGACTATCATATCCATACTATCAGGTTTCGCTATGGCTTGGACAAGTGTAATTTCAAGCGATGGTCTTTGAGCCTGTTTCCAAGACTTAATCTCCCCTATTGCAATAGGCGGTTTTTTTGATATATCCGTCAAAATCACATCATAAATTCCGCCTTCGCCATCTAAAACGGTGATCTCATCGCCTTTCTTTAATCTGACGACATTAGTAAGATGGTGAAATTCGGGACCGAGAATTTGCAGTTTATCATCGGATATTTGATGTTTTGGGACGTAGAAACATCGCATTTTTTAGATTTATAAAAATCAATTTTCTGAGATGGAACTGACAACAAAGTTTACAACTGCTCCTTGCCTTATACGCTCACCCGGTTGCGGGGTTTGATCAAGGACTATGCCCGGTTCATTTACATCTGGAGAAAACTCTTTTTCAATAAGCCCGACTTTTAGTCCTCTTTGTTTTATAAGCTCTATGGCTTCGTCCATATACATACCAGCAATATCTGGCATAGTATATGTAACAACGGGACGCCCTAAACTTACTAATAGATTTATCTTTGCTCCCTTCTGAACTTTTGCTTGTGGAGGCGGAGTATGGGCTATAATGATCCCTTCTTGAGGGAAATCTTCGGAGTGAATCTTCGTTATCGTCCCAACTTCTAATCCTAACGATTGTAATGCTGGTTGAGCGTCTGTGACCATCTCACCAATGATATTAGGGACAACGCCTGCTTCTGCGCCTTTGCTTACGAAGACTTTTATTTCACGACCTTTTTTAACCCTAGTCCCTGGCTTCGGTTTTTGTTCAACGACATAGCCATCAGGAAAACTTGCATTATACTTTTCACCTTCTATTATGGGTGTTCCGAGATGGCTTTTGTTAAGTATTTGCGTTGCCTCAAGAAAACTCTTGCCTACAATATTAGGCACTTCTACTTCGCTACCTCTGATGACAAAACGTATTACAACAAAAAATACCAATAGCAAGAAAACAACCGCTATTGCAAAAACGATCATGATCTTTAATGCGGAACTTAACGCTGAATTATTTACATTTTTTGAATTTCTCATATCTTTATCACCGAAAATTTTAACCTAATTTATCCCCTATTTTAATTCTATAACCGTTAATAAAGTCTTTGGCTCTCATTTTTGATTTATCAGAAGGTTGAACTGTATTTATAATCAAGCCACCATTGCCAGTGGCAACAACAATGCCTGATTCCTTTGCTATTCCAACTATCGTCCCTGGAGTGGCATCCGTGCCTTCTGGCAAATCGTGCAAATTGCTATCCCATATTTTCAACATCTTTTTGCCAGAAACAGAGTTGAACTCGGTATAAGCACATGGCCAAGGAACTGTCCCTCTAATTATGTTATGTATCTCATAAGCTGATTTATTCCAATCTATCAGACCATCTTCTTTTGATAATTTTGGAGCATAAGTCGCTTGGCTATGATCCTGTGGATGACGTGGCAATTCCAATGATTCTACGATTGATCCATCTTCTTTTTTCAATATCCTTAAAAGCATCTGTCCAGCGATTTTCGCTAATTTTTCAGATAAAGTTTCTGATGTCTCTGTTATTCCTATTGGAACACATTCTTGAAAAATTATATCTCCTGTGTCCTCGCCTTCGTCCATAAACATAAGCGTTACGCCAGTCTCTGTTTCTCCATTCATCACTGCCCTTTGAATTGGAGAAGCACCACGATATTTTGGCAATAGCGACGGATGGACATTTATACAGCCAAATTTTGGAATATCAAGTATAGATTTAGGCAAAATTTGACCATAAGCGGATACAATTATAAGGTCAGGTTTGAACTCATCTCTGATCTTTTCAACAAAATTTTTATCCCTGACCTTTTCTGGCTGAGATACAGGGATATTGTATCTTAAAGCACATTCCTTGACAGGAGAAAAGGAAAGTTTAAGTCCCCTGCCTTTTGGTTGATCTGGCTGAGTTACAACGGTTATAAGATCAACTCCGCTTTCTATAACTGCTTCCAAAGACGGGACAGCGAATTTATCTGTTCCCATGAATACAACGCGCATCTGAATAATCTATTGTCCTTGTTCTATTTTACGTAATTGGTTTTTTAACAACTGTTGTTTGAGTTTGCTTAGATGATCAATAAACAATTTTCCGTTGATATGATCGATCTCGTGTTGTAAAGCACGAGCTAAAAGGTCTGTTCCCTCAACCCTAATTTTATTTCCGTCAAGGTCTAATCTCTCTACTACCACACGTTCGTATCTTTTGACCTCGCCCCTGACATCTGGAATGCTAAGACATCCCTCTTGTTCCTTTATTTCTCCTGACACTTCTACGATCTCTGGATTGATAATCACCAGAGGTTTAACAGAAGCTTCTGTAGGATTTGTATCAATAATTATTATCCGCTTAGATACGCCGATCTGAGGGGCAGCGATACCCACGCCTTCGGAAGCGTAGAGAGTATCAAGCATATCATTTACAATCTTTTTGATCTCATCATTAATTTCAGTGACAGGTTCGGCAACTTTGCGTAAAACTGGATTTCCATATTTAGTTATTCCAAGATTAGCCATTTGCTTTCTCCAATAATATTAAAATTTAGCTGATAAAAATGTAAGTTCAAAATCATTTGCTGTATAAGTCTGACTGGACGGAGCAATAAGCATAGAATACCGCCCAGAATATCGGTCTTTTTCATCAGGACTTGACATTTCTGATATATCTTCATTGTGAGTTTTTGACCAATCCCAAAGCCCGACGAGACTGGATAATAAGACAGTTGATCCGCCCATTATAGCCCAATTTGACTCTGTAAATTTCGGAGCAACTTTATTTTGACGGATCATTTCTACTCCGCGAACAATCAAATAACTATGTAATGCTGTAAATGGCACTGAGATCGTCGCAACTATCTCAAACCTCCGTAATGCACTTTCAAGATATATATCAGGCAAATTGCC
>DTPJ01000061.1 GCA_011334435.1 Candidatus Poribacteria bacterium
GAATCCATTCCTTTATCATAATTTTTCTGGATTCCCGTTTTCACGGGAATGACAAATGTGGAGTATTTTCATTTTTATATGGCTTTCTAATCCTTATGATAATTGGATTTAAATAGTTTTCAGAATTCTCAGGATAATAAATTGTCCGAACTCATGTCCGATCTTCAGAATTTGGTTATTGATTTTTTTGCTTTTAGCTTGTATAATAGGGTTATATATTGTCAGCAATTTATAATCTGTGATAGCTTTTAAATATCTAAGGAGATGTTTATGATAGCGAAATATAATCTGTTAGCAGTTAGCATCATTGTTCTATTTTTGGCTTTATATTTTCCTTGTATCAGTCGATCAGCGGTTGAGTCCACAGGAGAAATCAATGCGAAAGATAATAATGCAGGAACACTCATCGCAGGAACGCAGGCTGATTTAATAGCAAATATGATAATTGATATGTCACAAGCGGAGCCGGGAGAGGAGATAGAATCCATAAGAATAATAGTCCCAAATGGTCTAACTATAAAAGGGAAACCAGTAAAATCAGTTAAAGTTGGCGAAAAAGAAGTTCCGAATTTCACTCAGCAAATTCAGGAAAATAACCAAATTATTGTAACATTGCCAACGCTTATCACTTTAACAAGCAGAGTTGCCATAGAATTTACTGTTGATGTTTCTGCTGTCCCTATTCCAAACTTGCAGTTTATCATCGGACTGATAGCGGTTAACCAACGTCTCTTAATTTCTTCAATAAAGCCCGGCAACGCTGATGGGAGAGTTAATAACGACAGTCTCACTTTAAGGTCTGTTTCTGCAACAAAGCCATTGCCTCCAACCAATGTAAAAGTCCAACCCGATCCAAACGGCGAGAATGACCTAATCATCACTTGGTCAAAGGTGGATGAAGCGGGCGGATATATTATTTATAGAAATGGTATTGAAATAGCTAACGTTATAGGTAAAGACCAAACTTCTTATACAGACAAAGACCTTGATCCGAACACTTATAGCTATACAGTAAGATCATATAAAACCGATGTTTTAAGGTCTGATCCATCAGCGTCTGCAAGTGGGACAGCAACAAAAGACACTAAAGCACCAAATCCACCAACTATTGTGCCTGAGCTGAAAATTTTAGAAAAAGGCATTGAAGTTAGTTGGAAGCCAAGTTCGTCAGCAGATGTTGTCAAATACATTATCTATCGCGGGACATCGGCAAGCTCGGTTTCAAAGATCGGCGAAGTTGACGCTACTAAGACATCTTACATTGATGCACAACCACCAGAGAGTGGCAGTTTTCTATATATCGTTGGCGCTGTTGATGAAGCAGGCAATCAATCAAAGTCATCGCCAACTCAATTGCGACAAATACTGTCAGGTGACAAGCCACAACCTAACCCCTTTACGCCAAAATCTAACGATCCAAGATTTAATCAAGTCACATTTCCATCAAGCATAGTTAAAGGTGGAGAGGGAACCTTTTCTGTGAAGATTTTTGACCTAGAAGGTAACCTTGTTTTTGAAAAAGATGTTGATAGTGGATCAAAAGAGATCAAATGGGATGGTAAGGATAGCAACGGCAATTATGTCAATAGTGGAGTATATATCTATCAGGCAACTATGGGAAATAAAAACAAAATCGGATCGATCATAGTAGCAAAATGAAACTGCCATCTCAGAAAATACTATCTAAACTCCCGCAGAGAAATTACCTTCATGCAATACTTGAGATTGCAGAATCAGAATCCGCTAACTTATTTATAGTTGGTGGAACTGTCAGAGATATTATATTAGACAGAGAAATATATGATATTGATTTTGCAATTTCAGGAGATGCTATCGGTTTTGCCAAAAGTCTTGCCAAACATACAAACACAAAAGCCATAATTCTTGATGATGTCCAGAACTCTGCGAGAGTTATATATAATCATGGTGAGTTTTATATGGATTTCTCCTTGATCCGCGGCAATAATATTATAGAAGACCTAAAAGTTAGAGACCTTACTATAAATGCTATTGCCTTTGATTTTGAGCAATTACTAAAATCAGATGAAGTTGAACTTATTGATCCATGTAATGGATTAGACGACCTCAATAATAAAATTATAAGATTTACATCGGCTAAAGCTATAACAGATGACCCTATTAGAATGCTTAGGGCTATAAGATTTTCTGCAACACTTGATTTTGCCATTTCTGATGAGACCCAATCCCTTATCCGATCATCATCAACTCTAATAAATTCGGTCGCGATAGAACGTGTCAGAGATGAGATATATAAAATTTTGGATATAGATAATTCAGTAAAATATATAAAATTAATGGATGATGTTGGGTTGTTAGAGCAAATATTCCCAGAAATCGCAAAAATGCGCGGATTAGAGCAAAATTTGTATCATCATCTTGACGTATGGAATCATTCAATACTTACTATGGAATTATTTGAAAAAAAGGCTATTCCAGAATCAATGAGCGATCATCTGTCAGAGATTGAGGAATATCTCAACGAAGAGATCGTCAAAGATAGAAGCAGATTAGCTTTACTAAAGATTATCGCTTTGTTTCACGATATAGGAAAGCCTTATGTCAAAAGTATAGACGAAAATGGCAAAATAAGGTTCTTTGATCATCATAAAAAAGGTGCGGAATTAGCTCTAATAATCGGTTCGCGACTAAAATTAGCAAATAGGGAATCGCAATTTATGAGTAATGTCATCTTTTATCATATGTATCCATTAATGTTAATAACGAAATATAAGAGAAGGGAAGTATCAGCAAAAGAGAAATCTCGGGATATTATGAAATTCATTAAAAATGTAATTGATGATTGTTTAGGGGTGCTTCTTATCTCTTATGCTGATCTGCAAGCAACGCAAGGACCTCTACGAACCGCAGAAGATATTAAAATTATGGACTATCTCGTTAAAGAGATCAGTGATACCTACTTTATGGAGATCAAGTCGTCAATTCCTGTGCTTGTGACAGGAGATGACATTATAAAAGAATTTGGATTATCGCCTGGTCCTATCATCGGTAAAATCCTTACAAATATTAGAGAAGCTCAACTCAATAAAA
>DTPJ01000581.1 GCA_011334435.1 Candidatus Poribacteria bacterium
AAGAGAAGTTAAAGATAAAATTGTCATTTTCTGGAACGCATATTATACAAATTTTTCCATCACGAGCATATCTGCTAACCAGAGAGACTAAGTCCAAATTGTATGGATAAATAATTTCAATTGCATCAAGCACAAGAAGATTCTCTTTGGTAAAGTGTTTTTCAATTGCATCTTGTAAAGCGACGGACATTATTAACCTTGTCTTAGCTTTTATCTTAGACATAATTGAGAAATCGGTTTTCTCTTGTTTAAGGCGATCTAACAGATATAAATTCACATTCAGGTAATATTTCTCATAATTTTGAAATTTATTTGAGAGAAAATAACGGACAAGAGTCGTTTTTCCTGACTGAAAGTCACCAATGAGGCATATAGTCCCACGTCTTAAGCTATATTCATAAGTAGATAGAAGTTTCTCATAAGCTTTTTTTTGATTTTCAGTCAGGTTTATTTCTTTGATCATCTCTGACATTTTTATCTCCTGTCTTTATCTTTCCGATTTTTGTTAAAGTGGATCTGAGAAAATGATCTTTTGGATATATATAAAGCATGTCAATAAGCAGTTTCCTTGCATCTTCAATTCTTTTAACATTAATATAAGCCTTTGCTAATGCCTGAGCAACAAGCCTATCTTTTGGTCTTATCTTGATGATCGGTTCTAATAGTTCAATGACTTTTTGATATTGTCCTGCTTTGGAATAACAGAAGGCAAGTTGGGTTTGGAAATATATTGAATCTGGATTTAGTTTTAGCGATTCTCTTATTTCAGATATTGCTAAATCGTATTGTCCAATCTGCTTATAATATAATCCCAAGAGGGCGTGTAAATGAGGATTTTGACTGTGTGAGGGTATTTTAAGCACTTTTTGAAGCTGAGATATTGATGCGTTTATATCTTTGTCCTTTGATTTGCTTAAAACAATTCCTTTGAGTGCATACTCGTCCTCGGGATCAATGTCAATAGCTTTTTGGTATTCAGAAACCGCATTTTCATCATCGCCTAATTGAGAATAAACATCACCTAAAGCCTTATGAAGAGAAGGATTTTCAGGATCAATCTCCAAGCCTCGTTTTAGTATGGATAGGGCATCGTTCATCCTATTCTGTTTTCTATATATTGTCCCTAATTTACTGTAAGTATAGGGATCATCTGGTTTTAGATTAATTATGCCCTCATAAACCGATGCTGATTCGTCAAGGTAGCCTTCCATAAAGAGAATATCGCCTTTTATTCTGTTAGCGAAAACGTTGGACGGATCAAGTTTCAGTGATATATCAATGAGTCGGTTAGATTCTTCAAAATTTCCCATCAAAAGATATATATGTGCGAGATGTGAAAGTGCGAAAGTATCTTCTGGATTAGTCTCTAATATACTTTCAAGATCAGCGATTGCGGAATCATATCTGCCCTCTTGTTTATACTGTAAAACTCTTTCTTTTGTTTCTATCTGGCTTATATATTTTTGTGTTGTTGTCTCATTTGGATGATAATTCTGAATTAAATCTCTCAGAGTTAGAAGCATTCTGCCAATTTCAGTGACTTTTACTTGACGAATCGCAGAGTTAGCTGTATTATAGCCTTGAGCGAATGTCTTTATATCCATCAATAATTTTTGTATCTGATCATTTTTAAACCTTTTAATCTCTCTGTCGCAACGTTCTGTAACAGTTTTTTCAAATCCATCAAGGGCAGAATTATCTTTATATCCATTTTTATTTTCAAGTGTTATTAACTTATATAAGATGTCAAGAGTTTCGTTCATTGTTAATTTAATGGAAGGAATTTTTTGGAAGAGATAAAAAGTGCGAGTTTCCAAAGTATAAATAGTTTTCAGTTATTTGTCAGAAAATCACTTATAATTTGGAATAAACTCGCTCTGAATTTTATTGTCTTTTGAATGCTTGCTTGGGCAATAGATTAGGAAAAGCTCTTCAAAGCTTCTTGTTCTGTTTTGAAGATTTCCAATATTTTTGACGCACCAACTAGGTCAAAGACTTTACGAATGTCATCGTTCATACCACAAATTTTAAGATCGCCTTTTCGCTTGCGTAGCTGTTGGGCGGTTGCGACTATTGTCCCAATAGCAGTGCTGCTAGCATAGCTAATTTTACTTAAATTCAGTATGATTTTAGAAACACGTGCATCTGTTAATTTTTTTAGCTCGTTTTTCAAATCTGATACTGTAAAGGCGTCTAACTGACCGCTAATGTCTAATATTTGGACATCGCCCTCTGCTTTTGTTTCAAAAGAAATGTCTGGCTTTCTAATTTTAATCACCTCCGAGATCCCATTTTACTGAAAAAGGTTTAACAGAGATAATATTATATGCTTCCGACCACTAAACCACAGATCACTAAAATTCATAAGCGATTTTAGAAAATATAACTTTAATTTGAAAGTTTTCGCAAAAATATCATCTAAAATCGCTTACTTGCGGTCTTTAAATACTTGTGATAACAAAAAATCTGTTAAGACCTTATCCAATGGGATCATTTCTCTATTGAGTTTATGACGATCTGTGGTTAATAACATAAACTATTATTCTTTAAGCAGTAGGCACCATCCCTTCCAAAAGACCAGACCAGATGCACATCTAAACCGCCAGCAGAATTGGATTCCACAAGCATATCATCAGAAAGAAGCCGAGCCAATAATAATCCTCTTCCTCTTTCTTTGTCATTTTCAACGTTGCTGGTTTCAATTATAGACAAGATTCTAGACAATTTATCGGTCAATGGTTCACCATTTCCGTAATCACGGACCACAATTTCCATAGACTCTTCATTTGTGACAAAGAAAATCACAATTTCGGAATTAGCATCTTTTGATCCGTGTTCAACAGCGTTGCTTAGTATTTCGTCAGTCGCTATCTCAATATCGTTGATTTTATCCGAATCAAATCCTAAATTTTCAGCAAGCTCTCTTACAAAAGCCCTTATAGAGCGAAGGTATGCCAGATCGCTTGGAATCCTCAGTTCTGCGTCAAATGCTTTGCTATCCAAAACCAATCCCCCCTTATAAATTCTGATACAAAATATCAGAGATGTGGTCTAAAAAGACGC
>DTPJ01000877.1 GCA_011334435.1 Candidatus Poribacteria bacterium
ACCTTAAACATCAGGGCAGGAATTAATATTAGTGATTGGTCTTTGCTTTCTGTTGGAATTGAAAATATCACTGATAGAAGATATAGGGAACATGGATCAGGAGTTGATGGACCTGGACGCAACCTTTTCGTCAGTTTAGACTACAAATTCTAAAAACAAGTAGGGTTAAAAGTTAAAGGTTGAAGGTTAAAGGTTTGTTTATAGACTGCTTGAACATTTTCAAAAATTCCTGTCTTTTTATTAAACTTTGGACAATTTTGAATTAAAGAATATTGTTAGCTAACCAAATTTATTTTTAATAACAAGAAAAAACATTAAATCCCCTTTTATCCAATAGCCATTAAGTTGAGGGAAAAACGTTATTTTTAAAATGAGATAATATTGTTTTTAGCCCCGAAGGGGCGCTATATTTATAGAAACGATAAACGCCAAAATACATAGCTCCAGCGGAGCGAAATATTATGGGGGAAAAGTTAAAGGTTAAACGTTAAAGGTTATATGTCGCTCCTGACGGAGCTAAAAGATTTTTTATTTATGTGTTTTCTATAAATATATCACCCCTTCGGGGTTAAAAGTTCTTAACTTAATGCTTATGCCTTTATCTTCCGGAAACTAAAAAGATCTTTTTCAAATTAGTAAGTCATTAAAATCTCCATTTAGAAAAGATCATCAAAGTCCCCCTTTTGAAAAGTGAAATTTAGAGGGATTTCCTTAGATAGTTTAATTGGATAATAAATTGTCCGAACTCATGTCCTAAGCTCAGAATTTTTTCATTGACATAACACCGACAAAATAATTAAAATATATCACAGAAACATGGGAATATTGTTCTGTAATGGTGAAATGCCCATGACATAGAGACAATCTATCTGGTGATATAAAAAGGGGTGTATAAATGGATCAACGAAGCATTAGAGTTTTTGTTTCTTCTACGTTTCGTGATATGCAGGCTGAACGAGAGGAGCTTGTTAAACGCATATTTCCGCAACTGCGAAAACTATGTGAGTCACAATATGTCTCGTGGACTGATGTTGATCTGAGATGGGGTATAACCGATGAAGAGAAGGCAGAAGGCAAGGTCCTGCCTATATGCCTTGAGGAGATAAAAAGATGCAGACCTTACTTTATCGGAATATTGGGTGAAAGATATGGCTGGGTGCCTGATAGCATCCCTCAAGAGCTAATAGAACAGGAACTATGGCTTAAAGAGCATCTTGAAAAGTCCGTTACCGAATTAGAGATCATTCATGGGGTATTGAAAGACCCGAAGATGGCTGACCATGCCTTCTTTTATTTCAGAGACCCGGCTTATATTAATTCTCTCCCCAAAAATTTACAAAAGGAATTTCAGGAATCAGAAGAAGGCAAAAAACAGAAACTTCTTGAACTTAAAAAGAAAATTCGTGATAGCGGATTGCCTGTCAGAGAAAACTATTCTAACCCTCAGGAACTTGGTCAGCTTGTGCTTAAAGACATGACTGATGTAATAAATAAGCTTTTCCCTGAAGTTGAGATTGATCCGCTTGATAGATTGGCGATGGAACATGAGGCATTTGCGCAAAGTAGAACAAGGGTTTATATCGGTAGGCAGGAATATTTTGACAAACTTGACGCTCATGTTAAAAGCGACTCACAGCCATTAGTTGTGATCGGTGAGTCTGGTTCTGGTAAATCAGCTCTACTTGCTAACTGGGCTTTGAAATATCGTGAAAATCATCCCAATGATCTGGTTATAATGCACTTTATAGGCTCATCGCCATACAGCACCAATTGGAGGGCGATGCTCAGGCGAATCATGGGTGAGTTAAGCCGAAAGCTGGAAATAGAAATGGAAATACCGGATAAGCCAGATGAATTGAGATTAGCATTTGCAAACTTCCTGAACATGGCTTCTGTAAAGGGCAGATTAGTCCTGATAATTGACGCTTTGAATCAGCTTGAGGATAGGGATGGCGCACCTGATCTGGTATGGCTTCCACCTGTAATACCTAAAAATGTCAGGATGATACTCTCGTCACTGCCCGGCAGACCGTTGAATGAACTAAACAAGCGTGGATGGGAAACGTTGGAAATAAAGCCATTGGATGATGATGAGCGTAAGGAACTGATAACTAAATATCTTAAACAATATACCAAATCACTCAATAAAGATAGAATTAGGCAGATAGCATCCGCAGAGCAGACCGCAAATCCGCTTTTTCTTAGGGCGTTGCTTGATGAATTGAGAGTATTCGGCTCTCATGAAAGGCTTGATGAACGCATATCCTATTATCTGTCAGCGAAGGACATACCCGATTTATATGAGCGGATACTCAGCAGATATGAGGAGGATTACGAGAGGGATAGGAAAGGGCTTGTGAAGGACGCAATGAGTTTGATATGGGCGTCGCGAAGGGGATTATCCGAAGTTGAATTGATGGACTTGCTTGGGAAAGACGGCGAACCATTGCAAAGGGCATACTGGTCGCCTTTGTATCTTGCGTCAGATCAGTCCCTTGTGTCCAGGTCTGGTCTGATAGGCTTTTTCCATGATTATCTTCGTTCCGCAGTTGAGAGGAAATATCTAAAGACAGAGGATGATAAACGAAAAGAACACAGTCTCCTTGCCGATTACTTTGCAAAACAGAAACTCAATGCAAGAAGGATAGATGAACAGCCTTGGCAGTTGGCACAGGCAAAGGAATGGAAGAGACTTTATGATCTGCTGTCTGATCTGCCCTTCTTTAATTCCGCATGGGAAGCTGACGAGTTTGAGGTCAAGGCATACTGGTCTCAGATTGAGAATAACTCGTCATTTCATAAGGTGGAAGCTTATAAGATGGTTATTGGTTCGCCGGAAAAATACTTAAATTATGTCGAGAGCATCGCAAAACTTTTCTATGAAACAGGCAATATGGAACAAGCATCATCCCTTGGAAAAAGCCAAATAGAATATTATCTCAAGACTGGTAATAAGCAGGGATTGTCTGCATCACTTGGCAATCAGGCAAATATACTACATCTTCAAGGCGACCTTGATGGTGCAATGGCACTGCACAAAGAAGAGGAAATGCTCTGTAGGG
>DTPJ01000884.1 GCA_011334435.1 Candidatus Poribacteria bacterium
ATAGTTTTATTTATTGGGCTACAATCGTCTATAAATTCGCAATCAATAAGCTATGCCCCTGTTATCACAAACATAAAGATAACACAAGGATTTACTGGATCAATTTTGATAAGTTTTGATATTGATGACCCCGATGGTGGTTTGCTTGAAGTAAAGATGTTAGCTTCCAAAGATGATGGAAAAAGCTATACTATTGTGCCTAAATCTGTAACTGGTGATGTGTTTAAATATACTATACCCGGTAAGGGGAAAAGCATATCTTGGGATGTCTCAAAAGACTTGCCAGGTGTCGATCTAAATAGTATAAAAATAAGATTGATCGCAGATGATGGCATTAAATTGACACAAGATTTAGGGACGCCAACAGATACAACACAAAGTAAATCTTATACTACGACACCAGACGTCAGTTTAGGGGCAAATATGAAGATCGGCAATGATGGGGCAAAGATGGTCTTGATACCTGCTGGTGAGTTTGAGATGGGATCAAACAACGGTGATCCTGACGAAAGACCTGTTCACACGGTATATTTAGATGCTTTCTATATAGATATTTATGAGGTCACAAACGCCCAATATAAAAAATTTGTAGATGCGACTGGATATCCGAAGCCTGTGTATTGGAGATCAGATAATTTTAATGAGCCAGATCAGCCAGTTGTAGGGGTAACTTGGGAAGATGCCAATGCCTATGCAAAATGGGCGGGCAAAAGGCTTCCGACAGAAGCGGAATGGGAAAAGGCTGCAAGAGGAGGGTTAGTCGGCAAAAATTATTCTTGGGGCGATAGTCCAATTCCACCTAAAGGAGCTGGTAATTTTGCCGATATGACCGCAAAATTGGTGTTTAAAAGATGGGACGTAATAAGTGGTTATGACGATGGATACTCGCATCCTGCACCTGTTGGCAGTTTTTCTCCTAATGGCTATGGTATTTATGATATGATGGGGAATGTCTGGGAATGGTGTTATGATTGGTATGATGCAAATTATTATTCAAGGTCGCCTAAAAATAATCCAAAGGGTCCCGAATCTGGTCGTGACCATGTGATTAGAGGTGGTTCTTGGTTTGCTGATAAAGACTGTCTTCGTGTATCAAACAGATTTAACTATGATCCATCTTATGTTATACAATCTGCTTTTAATATCGGTTTTCGCTGCGTTCAAGACGCGGATAAATAATTTAATTATAGAGGTGTAATTGCCTATGGAACCCGTGTTACAAATAGCATTAGATTTTGTTACACTTAATAGAGCAATAAAAATGGCAGATGAGTCAGTCGCAGGTGGTGTAGATTGGTTAGAGGCAGGAACTCCACTGATCAAAAGTGAAGGGCTTGACGCTGTCAGAGAATTGAGAAAACGTTTTCCTAATCATATTATAGTCGCGGATATGAAGATAATGGACGCTGGACGTATAGAAGCAGAAGCGGCTGCAAAAGCTGGTGCTAATATCGTCGGCGTTTTAGGTGTTGCATCAGATGCAACGATAGAAGAATGTATTGAAGCAGGAAAAAACTATGGCTTTAAAGTTATAGTTGACATGATCGGCGTCTCCGATGTCGCAAAGAGGGCAAGACAGGTTGAGGAACTCGGAGCTGATTATGTAGGGATACATATAGCGATAGATGAGCAGATGGAAGGCGTATCACCTTTTGACAAATTGAAAGAGGTTGCCCAAGCGGTTAATATACCGATCGCAGTTGCTGGTGGGATTAACTCTGAGAATGTAGTAGATGCGATCAATGCAGGTGCAAGCATAATAGTAGTTGGAGGGGCTATCACAAAATCACCAGATGCAAAATTGGCAACGGAAAATATTAAAAAAGCTATGATAACTCGCCAAAAAGTGGAGACAAAATACTTCAAGAGGGTTACAGGCGAGGAAATAAGAAAAATATTGTATGAAGTCTCAACTGCCAATATATCCGACGTAATGCATCGAACAAGAGAGCTTGAAGATATTCACTCAGTAGTCCCTAATACCAAACTTGTTGGAAAAGCGGTAACTGTAAGAACTTATCCGGGCGATTGGTCAAAACCTGTCCTAGCTATTGATGAAGCCCAAGAAGGCGATGTGATAGTCATAGACGCACAAGGAAAAGGACCTGCTGTATGGGGCGAACAAGCGACCAGAAGTTGTTTACAAAAGAAGCTTGCAGGCGTTGTAATTAACGGCGGGATAAGAGATGTCGCTGAAATACGCAAATTAGGCTTTCCCGCATTTTCAAAGCTTATCATGCCTTCTGCTGGTGAACCAAGAGGATGGGGAGAGATTGGAGTGCCAATAAAAATTGGCGATATTGTGATAGAGACAGGCGATTGGATAGTTGGCGATGATGATGGCGTTATGGTTATTCCCAAAGATGAAGCAGTGGAAATTGCCAATAGGGCTATGTCATGGAAAGAAAAGGAAAATAGGGAAATTAAGGAAATTGAAGAAGGTAGCACATTAGGCAAAATATCAGAGATTATCCGTTGGGAAAAACAAAAATAATTAAACTCACAACCTGAAAATATCGTATTGACTTATAAATAAAATCTTTGCGTAATATCATTAATTTCGAATTACAAATAGACAAGATATTTTCATTGTTGCCTTAATGGAACAATCAAGCATTATATCATATTACAGAAGTTATGAAGTATTGTAAACTACATTCTTGGAACGTCACCTATGAAGAATCTATAAAAATACAGAAGGATCTGAGTTCCAAAGTTATAATACAGCCTTTTAACTCTGAATTAAATCTTATCGCTGGTGCTGATGTATCTTATTCAAAGAATAGCAATCTTTTTTTCGCTGGCGTCGTTTTGCTTCAACTTCCCAATATGGACATCATAGAGGAGTCAATTGCACAAGGTGAAGTTAATTTTCCTTATATTCCGGGATTATTGAGCTTTCGTGAGTCACCAATATTGATCAAGGCATTTGAAAATTTGTCAATCACCCCTGATGTAGTTATGATTGATGGTCAAGGTATAGCTCATCCAAGAGGCTTAGGCATTGCATCTCATATTGGTCTTTTGTTAGATATTCCCACAATTGGTTGTGCAAAAAAT
>DTPJ01000644.1 GCA_011334435.1 Candidatus Poribacteria bacterium
GACAGATTGCCTTCAAGCATCGCTTCAACGAGGCTTACTCTCCCGCGAGGAGACATAACTTCATCATTAACTATAAAAAAAATAGGGCATACTGCCCTGCATATTCCGCACTTTGAACAATCCTTAATTTCATCAATCAGCATAAAATATTTTTCCCGGATTCAATATGTTATTTGGATCAAAAAGTTTTTTAATTTCCCTCATAAGTTTCATTTCAACAGGACCGACTTCGTATTTTAGGTATTTGGACTTTGTATTGCCGATGCCGTGTTCGCCTGATAATGTCCCGCCGAGTTGGACAACAGATTGAAATATCTCCTCAACAGCTTTTTCTGCCCTTTCAAGCTCACCAGGGACAGATGGCTCTGTCAGAATATTTACATGAATATTTCCATCACCAGCATGTCCAAAATTGGCAATAGTAAATGAATATTTTTTGCCTATTTCAGCGATCTTTTCTAACATTTCAGTTAATCTGCTTCTTGGGACGCATATATCCTCATTAACTTTTCCACTGCTAATAGCGTAAAGTGCTGGTGATATGCTTCGTCTTATCGCCCAAAGTGAGTCTTTTTCTTGTTCTGTCTCTGCTTTTTCTATTTCAAAAGCGTTATGAGATTTGATTATCTGCATAACACGTTCTGCATCTTTTTTAACCGAATCTGATGGTCCGTCAAGTTCTATTAAAAGCATAGCTTTTGTGCCATTAGGGACGTTAAATCCTGTATAGACGCTAACTGCTTTAATACATGCCTCATCTACAAATTCCAATGCACGAGGGACAATTTTATTGGCGATTATTGAGGATACAGTATCAGTTGAATCTTTTATACTGCCAAAATAAGCCCTTATGGTCTCAATACGTTCAGGAGGAGGTATCAATTTAACAACGATCTTTGTGAAAATGCCCAGAGTGCCTTCAGAGCCGACAAATAGTTTAGTTAGATCATATCCAGTTACGCTTTTTAATGTTATTGATCCAGTATGGATAATTTCTCCTGTTGGCAATACAACTTCAAGGGCAGTAACGTAATCTTTTGTGACGCCATATTTCATGCCTCTGAGACCGCCTGAGCATTCTGCGACAGAACCACCCATAGTTGCAAACTTATTGCTCGCAGGATCGGGAGGATACAAAAGACCATGCTTCTCTACCTCATTTTGAAAATCAGCGATGATAACTCCCGGTTCAACAGTTGCCATTAGATTTGCCTCGTCAATCTCTATTATTTTATTCAACCGAGTTAAATCCAAAGCTATTCCGCCATATAACGGCACAGCCCCACCTGTTAAACCAGAAGCGGCGCCTCTTGGATATACAGGGATACGATACTCGTTCGCTATCTTCATTACTTCTGATATTTCCTGAGCAGAATTAGGGCGTATGACTACGTCAGGCAGATGTCTCTGCTTTGTCGCATCGTAAGAATGGCATACTCTATCAATATCAGCTGAAGATATGAATTGCTTGCCGACTATATTTTCCAGTTTTTTATATGTCTCTTTGTCTATGTGCAATGTTGATTTTCTATTGTTTATTTTGTTGAATTTTCAGGACAGATTGACCATTTGGGCTTGATAAAACAACGCTATCTTCCCTTATTTCTAATACCTTTGAACTACCTATAGTTTCCCCAACGGATACATAGTAACTTCTCTGTGATATTTTGTCTTCAATGATGGCTTTTGAATTTTCGCCAAACCCGAATATTCCAGTCAGTATAAGATCGGTTTTTATTTCTATTGGTTTTGCACCTATGGGACGGAAAAGATTGTTTCTGCTGATGACATCTATATAATAGGAAAGAGGAAGTTTTTTGCCGAAAAGACTTCTTATCCTTTGCCCATCTTTTGTGATATAAACTACATTTCCTTCTGCTACCCAAGAGTATCCGATCTCGTTTAATGCCTGTTCCAATCTTTCTTTTATCTGTTTCGGTGATTGATTTTCTAATTCAAATGGTATCTGACCTTTTATATCGCCATCAACGATGATCCTAACGCCCATTCCAGTGCTAACAATTGCTATTGCATCTTTTATATCAATCATTCCGCTTTCTGCTTGGGTTATCAATGCAATAGGAAATGTGATAACGAAAACACAAGTTATAATAAAACTGATGATCTTCATATTATACTTCGTTATTTTAATCCTCCTCGCTAATATCGGTATCATCTTCATCTATTTCGCTGATCCCACCTTCCCAGTCCTGATGAATTTTTGCACGCCATCTTCTCAATAATATTAATTCAGGGCTTTTTCTAATGTCACCTTCATCAATTCCATTTTCGCGATAAAATGATTCAATGGCGTTTATTGCATCAGAAATGTATTTCATCGCACCAGCATAGTCACCTTGACTTAAACATTCAAGGCTTGCTGCTCTTGTCATTTCCATTATTACGAATGGACGATACCGTTCGTATGATCGGACATATTCCTCATCTCTACAATATTTTTTTATCAAATCCATCAATTGGAGATTATGTTCAGCATCTCTTTTTGCATGGACATAGTCCTTCAATATAAAGAAACACATACGACGATGATAATATTGCATTATCTCGGCTTCCATATCCTTCATATCTTGATCGGTAAAGACAAACTCATCTGTCCCATCAAGCTGATCAGTTTTTTTAAGCAGTGATCTATAATAGTCTAAAAGAGATTCCTCATTATACGGGGTTTTGCCATCAGGTCTGCCATCAACTTCCATCTGAAGTATGCCAAGAGCAACTCTTATTTGAATTTTTTCCCTACCATCGTCGCCTATTATCTTTCTAACATTTATTATATTGGGGTTATATTCCCATGATCTTAATATATCCCCTATATCTCTATTCATCAACATCACCTTCTAAAATATTGACCTTTGTTAAGAATTTTTCAAAGTAACTATATCATTAAGAAGCCCATTTTGTCAACCTATTTTACAAAGCTTAGTCCAATTCAAATTTTAGGTAAAAGGCTATCAGCCACAGGAACACAAGAAAAAGTGATCAGTAATCAGTAATCAGTGATCTGTAATTGGCGGTGATTTATTCTTGTTAAGTCTGGTA
>DTPJ01000716.1 GCA_011334435.1 Candidatus Poribacteria bacterium
CCAATTTGATGAACGGACAAAGGTCATTGAAAAAGATGGAAAACTGATTGGCTATGCGATTGTAAATACTTATCCTTATGATCCGACCGCTGAAATTGAGTTTTTCCATATTGATAATAACCTGCAAGATAAAAAGAACGCATCAAAGGCATTGCTCGCGGACATTCACAAATACGCTTTATCAGAAGGAAAGACCAGAGTTATGTTCTATCACTCCGCGCCATATCTCAAAAATATACTTTATTCTATGGGATATGATTTAGACGCAAGTATGAGAAGGCATGAATGGGTCGGAATGTTCAGGATCGCGAGTTTGCCTGTTTTTCTTAGGGAAATATCGGAATTATTGACTTTGAGAATTCAAAGAAGCGCCCATGCGGGATGGCAAGGGAGTTTTGCGATAAACGGCGATCGGCTTAAAGCGACGGTCATCTTTGATAAAGATGGTGTTGTCAATGTTGAGGATTCTGCATCGCCAAAATCCGATCTGATCTTTTCCGCAGATGATAGAATAATAACCGCTCTTGTTTCATCTGATGGCAATATTTGGGAATGGTATCGCCAAAATTTGATAACCACAAAACCGAGATTTAACGAACGGATCAGAGATATGCTTGAATCGCTTTTCCCGACAATGCCATGTATGTCTGGTCCATGGTGGTAATCAGACTTTTATACGATATTCAATGTTATAAAGTCCGTCGCCTTCATCGTTGCATAATAAAGCGGTAAAGCCGAAGCCTTTCTCGCATTTTTTTAAGTGGACAGATAGGAGATTGCTCCCTTCTTTTAGTTTAATGTCAATCTTGTATTCTGCAAACCGATGACCATTTTCTGTCTCTTTTGTCAATATTCTTTCGCCGTTTAATTCTATTATCATTTTACCGTCAGCAGATGCCCATAATTTGCCTTTTTGTGCATATTTTGAGAAGACTTCAACTGATGCAGTTGCCGATTCAATTTCTGTTTTGCCAAAAAATCTGGCAAGATCAATATATCGTTCTTCGCTTTTAAAGATATACCGATTTTCATCATCTTCTCTTTTAATAAGCCAAGCTCTATTTCCCATCGTAGCGAAACCGACGCCTCTTCTTCCATAAGCCCTGTTAAATTTTCGCCTTACGTTCTCTATTGGATTGCCAACGATCTCTATCTCATCTAAGTTATTTGTGCCAAAGCCTTTCTGTTTTGCATAATAGAGATACTCTATATCCATCGGATTAAATCCCATCACTGCTGATCCGACGGTATCTGCTGCAACTGGGTCAGAGGAAGCTATGACGACGTTATGTCTAATATTATCGCCCCATTGAGGTCCATTTCCCTCAGTTGACCAAAAACCTTCAATAAGGCTATAATCAGCAGGATGATATGAGAAAAGATCAATAAAGCCTTTTTGCATATCGCCTTGATGAATATCGCCCTTTCTGACAACGCCTGATGGGTGATTAGGAAGTATGCCGACATAATTTTTCATCACCAAAGTTGTCCCGCATGTATGCGTTTTCATCGCAGGGACGGAAATTATCTTGTCGCATTTGAGTATTGTCTCTGGTATGTGATAACCTGTGCGTAACGTGCCTGTATCAGGGATATAAGCTTCTCTGCCGAATAATTCAACAGGACGAACAGATTGCCCTATCCTTTGTAAAGCATGGATTCCGCTATTTTTCGGATCAGGGACAGGTTCAAAACGGATATTATCATAGTTTAGATCAACGATGTCAACTAATCCGGGATATTGTTTGTCATATTCTTCTACGATACGGATATATGAAAGGTTATCAAATTCGGGCCAAGTTACCGTCCAACCGTCTTCGGTTTGGTTAGGGTTAGTTCCTAACTCTCCGTTTTTTCGCCATTCAGCCCCTCCTTCTGCTATGGTAATACGTTTTGGACGACAATTTTTTATAAGATAGCCTATAAGGCTTTTGATGACTCTTAGATCGGTTACTTGTCCAGGGTGTTCTATACCATTATACCAATATGAGCAATTAGGGTTACTTCTACTGGTCACTATGTTAGGCTTAATAACAACCCAATCGGTTTCTTTTATAATATTTTTTAATCTCCCTGGTGATGTGTCCAATTCTAATGCTCGTGTAACAATGGCGTCCACATGTTCATAGCTTACACCAGCATATAATGGGACTCGCAAATTCCCTAATTCAGCGTCGCTTGATGACGCAATTGCAACTAAAGATTTATATTTATGTCCTACAATCATTGAAAACTCCAAAAATCCCTCTTTCTAATAGTCAGAAACTACATAAAAGAATGAATTTTTATTATTAATATTCATATTTTTTCAATTATGCTTAAATTTTTTAGTAGATAATAAATGATATATTATTCCAATACTGATGTCAATTGGTTTTATCTGAAGATCGGACATGAGTTCGGACAATTTATTATCTAATTAAATTATCTAGGGAAATCCTTCTAAATCTCACTTTTCTATGAGGGGTAAATATGTCGCTCCTGACAGAGCTAAAAGATTTTTTATTTATGTGTTTTCTATAAATATATCACCCCTTCGGGGTTAAAAATCTTTAACTTAATGCGTATACCTATTATTCCCCTTTCACTGAGTTTGAAAAATTAATCGGATAATCGCCGAGAATGGATTCCTGTTGCAGTTTACCTTAGCGAAAGCCGGGGCAGGAATGACAGCAGTATTCCCTTTAGAAAAGATCATTAAAGTCTCCCTTTGGAAAGGGAGATTTAGAGGGATTTTCCCATATAATCCAATTGAATAATAAATTGTCTGAACTCATGTCCGAACTTCAATATCTTTTTTGTTGACTGATAAGATTCAGTCTGATATTATGACTTAAAATTGATAACGAAGGATGAAAATTTCCTTGATGAAGGAGGCTAATATGTCTATATCACCATTAGGTCGTAAAAACTTATCTTATAAGCGTCCTGCAAGCTTTGAAAAATTTTGGTTTGGCTGTGCATATTATCCTGAGCATTGGGACGAAAACACAGCAAAAGACGACCCACGATTAATGCGAGAAGCAGGTATGAATATCGTTCGTATGGCTGAATTCGC
>DTPJ01000186.1 GCA_011334435.1 Candidatus Poribacteria bacterium
CTTGTCAATATGAACTCGGGCAATATATTGGTAGATATTCTCGGCACAAGGAGAGTTGGAGCAAATAATCTAAGCATTTTTCCATTGTTCTGGTTTTTCTCTGGCAGAGGATATAGAAGCCACCTTATGCCTCATCAGCTTGAAAGCTTCAAAATGGCAGAACGGGCAAACATAGACAGTCGCAGGCTTATCTATGGCATGATTATAGCGATGGCATTTGGATCAATATCAGCATTTTGGGCTTTGTTACATCTCTCATATAAATGGGGTATGTCTAATATCCCTATTGGGCATGATTCAGGCGTTTTCAATATGTTACAAGGTCGTCTTACAAATCCTACTGGCACTGATATTCCTGCGGTGATATTCATGGGTGTCGGTCTTATTTTCACATTCTTTTTAATGCTTATGAGAACTATGTTTTTATGGTGGCAGTTACATCCTGCTGGTTATGCACTTTCTATGAATTTTGGCATAGATTATATATGGTCTTGCCTTGTGTTCAGTTCTATAATAAAATGGATTGTGCTAAAATATGGCGGTCTTGGGTTACATCGCAAGGCTACTATGTTCTTTTTTGGCGTTATACTTGGCGAGTATTGCACAGGTGGTTTCTGGAGTCTGATGAGCGTCATACTCCAACAAAGAACCTACGATTTTTATCACGCTTAGAAATGTCAAAGGAGTTTTTGGTATGATATTTATACATGATCTAAATTCAATATTATTTGGCTCTACATTGACAGGTCGGACAGTGCTTAATGCTGTGCCATTTACGCAGGTCAAACTCACAGATAACTTTTGGGCGCCTCGTATTGAAATAAACCGAACTGTCACGCTTCCACAATGTTTTCATCAATGCGAGATCACTAATCGCATCCGCAACTTTGAAATTGCAGGAGGATTAAAAGAAGGCAAGTTTGACGGCATATACTTCAACGACTCTGACGTATATAAAGTCGTTGAGGGGGCTTCATATAGCCTTTGGGTTCATCACGATCCTGAATTGGACAAATATCTTGACGACTTGATCGCTAAATTTGCATTAGCACAGCAGAAAGATGGCTATCTCAATACATATTTTACACTTGTTGAGCCAGATAAAAGATGGACTAACCTTCCTGTTATGCACGAGCTTTATTGTGCAGGACATCTATTTGAATCTGCGGTTGCACATTACCAAGCGACAGGCAAGAGAAATCTTTTGGATATTGCGATCAAATTCGCCGATTATATTGATAGCGTATTTGGAGAAGATCGGCTTATCGGAGTGGCAGGTCACGAAGAGATAGAGCTTGCACTTGTCAAGCTTTTTGAAGTCACAGGTGAAGAAAGATACCTAAATTTAGCGAAATTCTTTATTGATAAAAAAGGTCTAACAGGCACAGAATACAATCAAGATCACCTTCCAGTCCGTCAACAGAGCGAAATTGTAGGTCATGCGGTTAGGGCGATGTATTTATACGCTGGCGTTGCTGATGTAGCAAAATATACAAATGATCCTGAATTGATCGCAACTATGGACCGTATATGGGCAGATGTAACACAAAGAAAGATGTATATAACAGGTGGAATAGGTCCTTCCGCAAGCAACGAGGGTTTCACTGTTCCCTACGATCTGCCAAACGAGTCCGCTTACGCTGAAACCTGCGCCGCTATTGGTATGGCACTTTGGAATTATCGGCTTCTTCTATTGCACGGGCAGTCAAAATATGCTGATATACTTGAAAAAGTGCTTTATAATGGCTCTATATCGGGTGTCTCGTTAGATGGCTCAAAATTCTTTTATGTCAATCCGTTGACAAGTAGAGGCAATCATCATCGTCAACCCTGGTATGGATGCGCCTGCTGTCCGACCAATGTTGTTCGTTTTATCCCACAGATACCGGGTTATATATACGCTACATCAAGCGATGGTATATGGGTTAATCTGTATATTAGTTCACAAACTAATGTAAAAATAGGCGATGTTGACGTCCAATTCTCCCAAGAAACTGATTATCCTTGGTCTGGCTTAGTAAAGATGAACGTCAAACCCTCTAAAAATGCAGTTTTCAACGTCAATATGAGATTTCCTGATTGGTGCAAATCCGCAAAAGTAAGCGTCAACGGTCAAACAATTGACAAAAAACCTAATGATAACGGTTATATTATGA
Organism: Candidatus Poribacteria bacterium; assembly: GCA_011334435.1. Lineage (GTDB taxonomy): Bacteria > Poribacteria > DTPJ01 > DTPJ01 > DTPJ01 > DTPJ01. The sequence continues at coordinate 2,157 of DTPJ01000186.1, forward strand.
TAAATCGCGAGTGGCGAGAGGGCGACAATGTGTCAATAGATATGGAGATGCCTATACAAAGGATATGTGCAAACCCAAAGGTCAGTGCAGATGTCGGCAGGGTCGCTTTACAACGAGGACCAGTGATCTATTGTCTTGAAGCAGAAGATAACGAAGGATCGGTTCTTGATATTGCTTTGCCTCGTGATGCCAAGCTTTCTGCAAGTTTTAAGCCTGATCTGTTAAACGGAGTTGTCATCATTCAAGGGAAGGGATTGCGTAAAACCAAAATGGAATGGGAAAATAAACTCTATCAAATCGTTTCTGACGATTTAGAAACTAATATAACCGCTATACCATATTACGCATGGGATAATAGGTCAGCGGGAGAGATGGTCGTTTGGTTGCCAGAAGTCACTTCTCTGGCAGAGAATAAACAGGAGTAAGATTATGAAAAAATATCGTGTAGCGATTGTTGGTCTTGGTAGAATGGCAAGCACTATTGACGATGAGGTCAAGGATTCTCTTTCTGATTGGATACCTTATTCTATCGCATCCGCATGTCAGAAGATAGAATCAGTTGAGCTTGTTGCGGGAGCGGACATATTGCCAGAAAAGCGAGAAGCCTTCAAGCAACGTTGGGGCGTTAAGGCGCTTTATGAAGATTATCTTGAAATGATTGAAAAAGAGAAACCTGACTTAGTCGCAATCTGCACGAAAGGTGATCTCCACGCAGAGATGGGAATAAAGGTCGCATCCTCAGGTGTGCCGATGATATATCTTGAAAAGGCAATCGCTTGCTCTATGAAAGAGGCAGATATGCTATTAGAGGCTTGCAGGAAAAATAAGACCTTGTTAAATACTGGTGTTTTACGTAGATTCAATCGCCAATACAGAAAAGCCCGTCAGCTTATA
>DTPJ01000851.1 GCA_011334435.1 Candidatus Poribacteria bacterium
AATAAATTTAAGCAAGCCCATATATTTTCTACATACAAGTTCTATCAATTTACCAACAGGTTCAAAATGCTAAATCCGCATTTTTATTGCCTTTTATAATGAACTTTTCATATTTGTCACCAACGAACCGTTGAAAGTTATTTCCAAACATCCCACAAGCATAAGGCTTGGGGAAACTTGATTTGTATATTTACCAATTTTTAAAAGCATAAGTAGGCAGATTAAAAATCCAACCTATTATTTGCCATAGTCCACCCGCAATAAAATCTCCGAGTATAAGTCCTAAGAATATAGGCATAGCCATTCTATATGCCTTAACCCCTCCGTAACTAAGTAATCTTTGCTTGATAACGAAACTTATAAATACAGAAAACCAAAGAAATTTAATTCCCCAATCGCCCTGAGTAACCACATATCCTAAAGGATGAAATTGCCACCAGATTAGCTTTCTACGCATAAACATCAAGAAGAAAGTAAACATAGACCCAAATCCCATAAATGCTGATGCCATGTAATCTGGTCCCGAGAGACGTTGAAGCCAATTTTCCAGACGAGAGAATATCTCATAGCCGAACCACAAAGTGCTACCCGTCATCCCCTTACGATAGTAAACATCTAATAATACCCAAAAAGACATAATAATACCAGTTGCCATAGCAACAATTATAACTCCACAAGAACCTTTGTAAGAAAGCCTTGTTTTCTCTGCCAATTTAAAACTTTCAAGCTGATGAGGCATAGGATGACTGCTTTGAGCTCTTGTAATACCCCAAAATAAAGATAAACCTGTCAAACTTAGCGGTCCTATTTTTTTCGTCCCAAACAATGCGGTCAACACTTGTTCTGCACCGCCATAATAAAACTCGTGATAGAACGGACCTAATTCAGCTCTCATTCTTGTTACCGCTATTGCAACCATGAAATATGCAAACAGAAAACATAAACTTACCCATAGAGATATTCCCATCTTTGTGCAAAATACGACCAATAGCATTAGACAGATAAATAAAGCTATCACGGCGAAACGATAGCTCATAGGCTCGTTTTTATCGTCTATTGATGTAATTCCAATAAATCGTTTGAATACTGCTGAAATTTGCCTTCTGCTTATCCATAAAGATAATATGCCAATGCTTATACATGCACCAGATGCTTGATATTTTGGGTATGGGAACTCTGGCATACTTTTTAAGCCTGTTATTCCGCCTATGAATAACTCTGCCAACCAGAAAAAATAGAAAAACCAGACAGAAAAAGCCATATCCAAAGGCATAAGAAAAGCTAACCCAACTGCACAGGGATAAAATGCTATATATATCCCATCAGAAGCCATTGCACTCCAAGGTTTTTCCGAGAAAATATAAGTTATGTCATAAATATTCTTTAAACCGGGAATTTTAGGATAAAGTATATGTAATCCATTGAAAAGACTTATGAAGAAAGCAATAGCAAAGCCGATCCATAACAGTTTATTTTTGAAAAAATCCGACTTATCTCCGCTAACTATCATTTCAAGAGGCAATTGGATAATAGGATATGTAAGCCTTTCCTTCTCAATCCAATGTCTCCGAAGTATAACGTTAATACAAAGCATTGCAAAGACAAGCACAAAAAGAAAAAATGACCAAGACAATACAGGAATTATCCATGCTTTAATATGTTCGGATAAATAGAACGTTGAGTTTCCAGAATAAACATTCTCAAGGGCTTTTGAATCTTTTACAACAAGCCAATTAGGAAGATATTGATGAAAAAGTTCTTTCCATTCATTTTCAGGAGTAGCAAACTGAAAGGCATGTCCAAGTCCGCCAATAAGCACCATGATCATGCCTTGTCCGCCAATTGCTGATGATATGTTTAGAAATACATAAATAACAACAAGTTCAAAGGGCTTTAAAGATAACTTTGGAGCTATTTTCTTGACAGCTAAATTCAACAATACTAATACAAAAAGACAAAAAACAGAGGTAAAGAACAAAGATGAGCTTGTTGACCAAAGCCTACTCTCAACCACTTCCATTTGCACAACCCAGTAGTAATTTATAGGCATTATCAATAAGCCCAAGATCACTGAACGAATACTTACTTTATAAATGTTATCCTCTAACACTGCATATCGTCTTTTCATCTAAATTCTTATTTTATCAATTTCATCTTTGGGAAATGGACTTACTAAAATAATATTAGATTTATCCTTGTAATAATATATTACCTTAATTTTATCATTTTTTGGTGCATCACTGTATAGAGCAATTATAGAGCCTGCTATTGTTATGGCTTCTTCAGAACCGCCATTAGGTATCATAGCAATTGGGCTTGGATAATCTATGACATCAAGTATAACATCGCCATCGTTTTTAATTGCGAGGAGTTTTTCATTATCCGTTTGATCTCTGCCGACTATGATCTTTTCGCCTGAGCCTATGCGAAAATGACGACCAATTGCCAATAATTCAGCATCTCTTTTATCAAAATCAGGCTGTTTTTCCATAATTTCTCTTAATCTACGAGAATACATAGGATCGGTCAACAAGCACCCACCAGCTGGCTGTGCGTATTCAGTAATTCCATATTTTTTTGCGAGTTCCATCTGTGGTTTTCTTGATCTCCCTCTTATACTTAAAAGCCTTTCTCTATCTACTTTACCTTGTTTTTCTGGAAGTGTTTCAGGAAGTAGTCTTGCACTGAGAGGGCGAATTATATAATCTTTATATCCAGATTCTTCGCTAACTCTCATTAATGCCTTAAAATTTTGTGACATTGGTCTTTCCCCCAACACTTCACCAGAAAATAGGAAATCAGCATTTTCTTTTTCCATCAATTTTCCCGCTTCGTGGAACATCAAGGCGTGGCAATCAATACATGGGTTCATGGCTTTTCCATAACCATATTTTGGAGAACGAACAATTTTAAGATGAACATCAGATATGTCAAGGATTCTAAGTTCAACACCAAGTATTTTGCTTGCCTTTTCTGCATTCTTGGAACCAAAAAATGGTGTCACAAAAGATACTGCGATGACATAAATGCCCTGTTCTTGAATAAC
>DTPJ01000846.1 GCA_011334435.1 Candidatus Poribacteria bacterium
CTTTAACAAAAATAATTAACTAAAGAATTAACCTATCAAGGAACAACCTTTTAATGAATATTGAACGATTAATCAGGAAGTAAAATTGATAATGTCTCCCTGGATTACCGTTACATTTTATCCAAACAAAAGCTGGGTCAGAAATGATATTTTATGCGTATCTGTCATTCCTGCGGAAGCAGGAATCCATTCTCAGCAATTACCTTATTATTTGATCAAACTCCGTCAAAAGGTCTAATATTTATGAGCGTTGAATTAAAAAAATCTAATAATTTATCCTTTGATAATCTGTTGGATGTTATTATAAGCGATGAAAATTGGAATAAGTCGCAAACTATAATTCAACAACTGATAGGCAAAGAGCTATTTTTATCAACTCCAGACGAATTCGCCATAGATGAAAATTATCCTGAATTTTGCCAATGGTTACAGAATTTCCCATTGATGAAAGAGAAATGCTTGGATTGCCACTTAAACTGCTACAACATTCAGTCAAACAAGCCACAAATTTTCCGTTGTCATTCAGGGCTTACTTATCTTGTTATTCAATTATCATCTCAAATTGTTGCAACAAGCATACCAGTATTATGTGATGATTTTGACATAAAAGATTTTATCAAATATATTGAAGAATCGCAATTACCTTACAATGAAGGACTTAAATTAATTGATAAACTCCGCTTAAAAAATCCGATCAAGCAAGATCAATTAAAATTAGCCCTAAATCTTATAGAATCTATACTTGAGCCATTATTAGTTAAATTATTAGAGATGAATCAGGGAAGTATAGTAATTGATAAGAAGTTTGAATCGTCATCTCAAACTATGAAAAGGACAGAACCAATTTCAGTTGAAGTTTTACGTCCTCGCAGAATTGAAGGACGCAGGGCAGTCATCACAGGGATCGGAGTTGTATCACCGATTGGTATAGGCAAAGAAGCCTTTTTAGAAGGGCTTTTAGGATCAAAAAACGGCGTTCATCGTATTACATTTTTTGATCCTTCTGATCTGCCATCGCAGATGGCTGGCGAGGTAAGAGATTTTGTTCCAACTAAGTATATGGACCAAAAAACTGTTTCTCATACAGCACGGGCAAGCCAATTTGCAATAGCAGGAACACAAATGGCATTGGAAGATGCAGGAATAATCCTTGAAGAAGAAAATGCAGATAGAATTGCGGTTATTCTTGGAGCAGGAACAAATGGTATAGAATTTGCAGCAGATCAATGTCATTATTTTTATGCAACAAAAGGGAAGAAACTTGTTAATCCTTACACAGGAGTAATCGTTTTTGCAGGTGCATGTTCGGGAGAAGTATCCTTAAGATTTGGTTTAAGAGGATTGAGTCATACAATATCAACGGGTTGTACATCAACCAATGATGCAATTGGATCTTCCCTAAAATTTATACGTAGTGGAGAATTTGATGTGATAGTCACTGGTGGAACAGACGCTGCAATAATACCTATTACTGTTTCAGCTTTTGCTTCAATGAGGGCGCTATCAACACGAAATGACTCACCAGAAGAAGCTTCTCGTCCATTTGACAAAGAAAGAGATGGTTTTGTAATAGGAGAAGGCTCTGCCATTTTTGTCATGGAGGAACTTAATCATGCGCTAAGACGCGGCGCCCATATATATGCAGAAGTATTAGGTTATGGTGCGACAAGCGATGCTTATCATTTGACTAGACCAGCACCTGATGGAGTATCAGCCTCAAGAGCTATTTATCTTGCTTTGGAAGACGCAAAATTGTCCCCATCAGATATAGAATATGTAAATGCCCATGGCAGTTCTACACCGCTTAATGACAAGATAGAAACGCTAATCTCCCGAATGGTATTTGGCAAACATGCGTTTTCTGATAAATTTGCAATGAGTTCTATAAAATCACAGATAGGACATGCCCTCGGTGCAGCATCAGCTATGGGTATCGCCGCATCTTTGTTAGGAATGGAGCATGGATTTTTGCCGCCAACCATCAACTATAAAGTTTTAGATCCTGATTGTGACCTAAACTATATTCCAAATATACCACAGCATAGGCGAATACAGTTTTTCCTCTCAAATTCATTTGCTTTTACAGGTAAAAATTCTTGCTTGATATTTGGCAAATTCATAAACAAATGACATTAGCTTACATATTACTGTGATCGATAAGTATGAATGTTTTGTCTTAAGAATAATTTCTAATTTTGCTTTTTTAATTAATTGCCAGGATCCCAGTGAAATTTATGCGTAATCTGAATATCTACAATATTTCAGCAATTACAACTTGCTTTATTTACATTCTTTTTGCTTATTTTGCATATACAAAACATAATAGAAGTGCTGCAATAATAAAGTTTATATTATTTTGTATATCGTACAGTATATATTGTTTTGGCATATTTCTTTTGTTTGGATTTGATAATGAACTTATCTCATCATTTGCGACTATTTTGATTGTAGTAGGAACTTTTACACCATCAATTCTTTGTGACTTTTTGTTATCAATAGCTAGTATAAAACAAAAGAAAATTTGGGTCCTTTATATTTTTCCGTTAATATTCATTTTTATTTCAGTTCAACACGCGTTCAAAGAAGAGCTTTTGGATTACGGTAATCATAAGTTTTATACGCCAAGTTATCCTTTAATAATAGGTGTTCCATTTTTTTTCATATCAATTATTTTATATACCACGCTACACTTTAGGCAAGCATACAAGCTATCACATCTTCCAGAACGCAAGAGATCTCTCAATCGTCTACTTATGGGAATGTATTTGTTTATTCCCGCGACTGTATTAGATATACTTTTCTATGCCTTAAATATAGGGATTTTCCCTTTTTCCTTGCCTATGCTTATTGGATATGTTTACCAAATATTGCATATTTTAGACCTAGAAGAAAGCAATAAACAACGAATGCAATACATTATGAGTTTAGCCCATGAACTCAAATCACCATTAGCACCAATACAGATGTTAGTTAGCGGATTAGAAAATAGAATTCCACCAGAACCAAAGGTAAAAGAAGCACTAAAAGTCATAAATTACGAAATTGA
>DTPJ01000388.1 GCA_011334435.1 Candidatus Poribacteria bacterium
ATATAATCTTCTTGATTTGGATAAGACATATATTATTCCTTTCATAGAGTTGTTTGTTATTGCCCCTATGAAAAGATATGTCTTGTCCTTCATATAATCAAGATGAATTATGATCACCCCTCAATTAACTCAGTCAGATGTTAGATTCTGCATAGGCATATATCTTATCTATTTCCCTTTGTAGATCAGATTCAAGCCGATAATCATGTCTTGAAATTAATTCCTTTACCATCTTTCGAGCTTTTTTTCTAATATCTGGACAGCCATCACCGATCCATTTCGGCAAAAAGCTTCTCTCAAATAAATGCGGATGCCAATATTGTTTTTTATAATAATCTAATGTAGTATCAAGTCCAACAAACCCTCTATCCAATCCTTTTTTTACTTCCTCTACGCAAAGATCAGGGTCACAGTCAACATCTAACCCTAAGACAAATCTTTGAACATGGTCTTTTATGTCACAGTCAATTACAAGCTGTTCTGCACTAAATACCTCATCAAGGCTTAGTGTTCCACCGGAAGAGAAATGAGTTGCCCCCATAAGAGCACCGATTGTCATAAGACTTGCTTTTTCTGCGGAAGCCTGAGCGCCGGGGAGTTTTGCAGTAGTATGCGTATATCCCGCAGATTGCCACCATCTCGTGCCATGCAAAAATCCGTTTACTTCTGAATTTGCAAGCATGAAAAGAAAATCCTCTGGTGAACCAAGAACCATAGAAAGATTACGCATATCAAACGGACATATCCTAATGCTCCAATAGACAGGAAGACCTGTTATCTCTCTGACGATTATGGCAGAACCTATCACTTCCGCAGACGCCATAGCAAAAGTATCACCTAAACGGATAGGTCCCGCACATCCGACAGAAAGCATATCGCTTACGCCGACATGATCAAGCCTGTCTCTGAACTCCATAACGCAATCCAATGATTCACTGCCAAGATTAAGCGGGCTAAACACATAAACAGGCAGACCTTTTATAGGGTGTCCAAGCGCGTCTGCCATCTCCATTACATAACGCATAGGTTTAATAGCCTTTGCATCAACAGGACGTTTTCCATAACGGCAATATGTCGCACCGATCCAATATTGCTTTACAGGTTGAATGTCTGGTGGAACATCAATAGGACAACCCGGAGCAGACGCTATTACTCCTCTTTCAGATAAGACATCTACTAACTTTGTCGCCTCTATTAACCTATCAGATGTAAAAGGGACAATTTTATCTGTGTCAAAATCATGGACATTCTGAGGATACGGGCTTACGTCCATCGTCAATGGTTTGTATGAAGGGACGAACTCCGATTGACCGAAATTGTTGCCATTTTTTGATCTTTCTGCCTCTAAAAATGATAATATCTCTTCTCTATCAAATACAACTCTATCACCTTTAAGTTTAAACCCTTTTTGCTTTGCGATCTCCCTCAATTTTTCTTGATGGATTTTTATTCCGATCTCATGGAGTATGCGGAGCATCGCATCTTGTATTCGTTCTAATTGTGAGATGGAGAATATAGGTTCCCGTTTGACACCAAAAGGTTTGAAAGTCATATCATTTTTCCTTATCATTTTAGTATTATTCCGCTCTTGTTGGTTGACCGACAACTTTAAAGCTATCAATAATGGTATCAGTAAAACTGGGTTGTCCTCCGCCAATTGATATTTCTATCTTGCCGGGCATAACCATAAAACGCCCTTCTTCATCAACAACCGCAAATTGTTCAGGCTTTAACGTAAATTTAACGATCTTCTTTTCGCCTGATCTGATGAAAACTCTGTCAAATCCCTGAAGCGATCTTATAGGCGCCAGTATTGGCGATTCAGGAGTGCTTACATATAATTGAACGACCTCGTCACCATCAACTTTGCCTATATTTTCAACGTCAACCTGAATTTCAACATTTTCTGTTGGCGATATTTCAGTTTTGTTCAATTTCAGATTGCTATATCGGAATTTTGTATAGCTTAATCCATATCCAAAAGCCCATAATGGCTCATCTTTCATATAGCGATAAGTTCTGTTTTTCATACTATAATCGGTGAATTCGGGGACTTGATCAAGCGATTTCATAAAAGTAACGGGCAATCTCCCTGCTGGATTATAATCTCCAAATAACACATCAGCGAGGGCAGTTCCGCCTTCCTCGCCGGGATACCATATATCAACAATAGCGGGGATATGCTTTGCTTCCCAATTGATCGCCAATGCACTTCCATTAGTCAGGACAAGGACTATCGGCTTGCCTGTTTCATATATCGCCTCAATCAAATCATGTTGGACGCCGGGCAAATCAATGTTAGTTCTATCACCTTCTCCGCCCCATTCGCCTTCTTCACCTTCAAGCCTTGGAGAAAGCCCCATGACCATTATGACAACATCTGACCCTTCCGCCATACTAATAGCCTCTGAAAAGCCATGTTTTGATCGTCCTATAAGTTCACACCCAGGGGTATAATATACCTTTGTTTTAGGCGAAACCTTGTCTCTGATGCCCTGCAAAGGTGTTACATACCTTGACGGAGTGCCATTATAATTTCCAAGCAGGACTTCAAGATTATCAGCGTTAGGACCGATTACTGTTATTGCCTTCAAATCCTTGCTTAATGGCAAAAGATTATTTTCATTTTTTAACAGGACAATTGTCTTTCTTGCCATCTCTAATGCCAATTTTCGGTGTTCTTCACAATCGTTGACTTCATAAGGTATTTGTGCATAGGATACCATTTCCTCAGGGTCAAACATGCCAAGTTTAAATCTTGCGGTAAATAAACGTTTGACCGCTATGTCAATCTCGTCTTCCGATATTAGCCCCTCACGAACAGCTTTTACGAGGCTATTATAAGTCCCGCCACAATTGAGTTCACAGCCATTTTTGACTGCAAGTGCTGATGATTCCTCTGGGCTTTGTGTAAGCTTATGATGTGCATGGATGTCGTCAATTGCTCCACAATCCGACACAACATATCCATTAAATCCCCATTCTTCACGCAATATCTTTTGAAGTAAAGTCACACTGGCACAGCAAGCTTCACCGTTA
>DTPJ01000506.1 GCA_011334435.1 Candidatus Poribacteria bacterium
ATATTATGATTAATTGTTGGCGGTATAATTCCCATCTTAAAAACCATTATAGATGCTATAACCTGCAAAGGACCTGCTGCTGAAAGCGGGTTTCCGATCATAGATTTTATGGAACTAACGGGTATTTTATATGCATGCTGACCAAGCACAGTCTTAATTGCAATTGTCTCTATTCTGTCAAAATCATCTGAAGGACCATGAGCGCAGACATAATCTATTTCATCAGGGGATATGTTAGCACTACTCAAAGCATCTGATATTGATCTGACAATTCCGCTTTCTCCTTCGTTTGATTTATCTATCTTTTTACCGTCAGCTCTACTGGCATAACCAATTATCTCTGCATAGATTTGAGCATTTCTTTTTAAAGCATGTTCCAAATCCTCAATAATCATTATCCCCGCACCTTCCGAAAGAATACCACCATCTCTTGATCTATCAAAAGGTCTGCTTGCGGTCTCTGGATCATCATTTCTTTTAGACATCATGTCTGGCGCAGTAAGTAAAGCCAAACCGAACGGATGCAATTGTGATTCAACACCGCCAGCAATAATAACTTTATCTGTTCCAAGCTTAATATTGCGATATGCAAGACCGATTGCATCTGTCCCCGCTGCACAAGCGTTGGAAATAGTTATAACTGAGCCTTTACACCCAAAAGCTGATACAATACTGCTTGCTGATGCACTTGGTAATATTGATGTTACCCCAAAAGGACTGACCCTAAATATCCCTTTTTCCATAAAGGCGCCATGTTGTGACTCAATTATGTCTGTTGCGCTTGAACTAACGCCGATAACTACTCCCCACTCTGTTTCGCCGTCATATTCAAGCTTGGCATCTGCAACAGCCATCTTCGCTGCTGATAGGGCAAATTGAGCAGCCAAAGGTAACCTTCTTATCTCTTTTGGGGATATATATTCTCTTGGGTTAAAGTCCTTTATTTCTCCCGCTATCTGTGTTGGGTATGAGCTAACATCAAACCTTGTTATTCTTTTTATACCAGATTTGCCATTAGCCAACGCCTGCCAATACGCATCTTTCCCAATAGCATTAGGCGATATTACACCTACGCCTGTTATTGCCGCCCTATGTTTCAAAAAAACCCTCCGACTACCCCTTTGAAACTGAAGCCTTGGTTAGATCGTTAAACGATTTTATCATATCCTTGATCCGCATGTAATCACCAGTGAAAAATGCCTTTCTGTTGATATTTCGCATTTCAATTGGCGATATGTTCATAATTTTTCCAATTAAAATCAAGAAGTCATTGATCCCAGTCAATATCCCATTCTTTTCTAACTCAATAGTTAAATTTTGTGCTATGGTCATCATTTGGAGATGATCTTTGCCGTTCATCTTATATGGCAAAGGCTCCCAAAGAATTGGAGGCAAAAGAAGCTTGATCTTATAAAGCATAACCCTAACTAAAAAATCATCATCAAGCTCAAATCCGAATTCATCTCTGTTTTTGTGCCAATATGACCCCGGAATAAGTCCCGGAAGTTGTAATGTAACAGAATCAGGCTTAGTCTTAATTAAAAGGTTAAGTGTTTCTTCCAACGTTTTCTCATTGTCATGAGGACAAGGCACAATTATACTTGCAATAGCTGATATTCCAGCATTTTTGCAACTTATAATCGCTGAAACTATATCATCTGTTTTGACTTTTTTATTGACACTTTGGTTTAAAATTTCCTGACTGCCTGACTCTACTCCGAATGCCAAAGCCAAACAGCCAGAAGTTCTGAGTAACTCATAGTCATCATTACCTCTTACATGCCCAAATCCAGTATACATTATATTTAATTGCCTATGAATTATCTCTTTGGCAATCTCTTTTCTTAGATCGGTCGGCGTGTTAGAACCTGCCAATCTAAATGTATTAGTATTAAGTTTATGACCTATTTTGGCGATCATATCAACGGTCTGTATTGGATCACGCCTTCGCCATTTCCTACCGCTTTTCTGTGGATGAATGCAGAAATAACATAAATTAGGACAACCCCTGCTTTCATCAATCATAATGAATTTTATCTTCTGATCGCCCTTCATCGCTGGATAGATTGATTCGTCATATACAGGTTCTGGCAAAGCGTTAAGATCAGATATTCTTATCAATTCATTGATGATAGTTTTTCCATTATTTTTATATATTATATTAGGAATATCTGACAAATTTTTATTGCCTTCTGCATATTCTGCTAAGAATTTTATTATCTCCTCGCCTTCACCATAAGCTAACACATCAAAGACATCTGTATAATCAAAGACATGCTCCATAAACCAATCAATATGGGGTCCACCAGCAAATAGCTTAATATTTGGCAATTTTTGTCGGATAGCTTGTGCTATTTTCACCGATCCGCTAAATCCCTCACCTGTCCACAACTTAAATCCGATAAAATCTGCGCCTATCTGATTGGCTTTTTCAGTGATTTCGTCTGCTATTTTTTTCAATTCCACTTCTTTATGGTCATCTAATAAGCGGTCTAATTCTAACAAGCGATCAACTGGAAGTGGCTTTGATTTATCCATAGGCTTTGCCATAAATTCTTCATATATGGCATTTAATTCTTTGTTTATCTCCTCCGGGATCATCCTTTTGAAGATGTCAGCAATGCCAAAATCCATTATTATAGTTTGATGACCTTCTTCTAAAAGGCTTCCTGCAAGGTTTGCCAATCCATTATCAGGCATCAGTGAATCTAATGTAGATGGACAACCATTGAAATTTACTAATATACTTTTTGTCGCCATAGAATATCATCTTTCTTATGCAATTTGCATTGGTTATATTGAGTGTTTATGAATTGTATGATTTAAATTTGCATCCTCATAACTGTTTTGAAGACGAGTTAATAATGGTTTAAGATAATATGGTTTTGTTATCTCAACATTCATCACATCGTTATATTCTGAATTTTCGTCTATGAAACAACGCAAACTCTCAATCTCTTTTTCATCAAATATAGATTTACAGCGATTTAGAAATTCCTCTTTAACTCTATCCTTTAATTTTGCGTATGAAACCATAGG
>DTPJ01000334.1 GCA_011334435.1 Candidatus Poribacteria bacterium
ACACATCATAGACAGAGGCGGTAGAGTTGAGCTTCTCGCCATAGAGAAACCTAAATTTGAATGGACTTCTCCGCTTGACGCTTTCAACGATACTTATAAACACGAAAAATATATCACTGGCAGAATCAACAACCTTGTCAAGATGGCGAATGAAGAAAATGATAACGCAGCAGGCATATTCTTACAGTGGTTTGTCACTGAACAAGTTGAAGAAGAGGCAAACGCTTCTAGAATAGTTGCTATGCTTGAGAGGATCAAAGATTCTGTAAATGGTCTTTTTATGTTAGATCATAAATTAGGCGAAAGATAAAAATGTATCTTTTTGACTCCCCTTTATCTAAAAAGGGGAGAAACAATTTATAACACTGCTTATATTAAGTCTTATCAGAACATACAACCCATTTTCCACCCAATTTGGCGCTTTTATCCTCTGCAATAACCGTTTTGATTGTAGCGAGGTTGTTTTTCCCGCTTACTGATGGTTCTCTGCCCTCTTCAATTGCTAACAGAAAGTCCCCCATAGAGCCTGCATGTGAGCTAACAAAACTTGATCCAGAAAGATCAAGCTTACATGCACCTTTCCCTAACACTTTTGAATCAATTATCAAGTTATTATTAAAATCAAATTTAATAGAGCCTTTATCACCATCAATTCGGCATTCAACACCACCCAAAGAGCTACGGAGTAACTCTGTATGTAAAATATGTCCAGTTAAACCGTTGCCGAAGTCTGCAATCACCATAAGAAGATTGTCACTTATAAAATTTTGTCCGATCATCCTTCCTGTTTTGGCAAAAACCCTAATAGCATCAGTTCCAAGCCAATATCTCAATAGGTCTTCAAGATGATTATCCCATTGTATTGTAAGGAAGTCCTCACAACGAGAATAGAAAGGATGTCTCGCTAAATCAACATCTTGTTGACCAAATATTTCTATACTTGCGAAAAACGGATCGCCTATTAGATTTAATTTGACTATATGATGTGCGATATAGTTCATTCGCATCCAGCGATAGTTTTGATGGACAGCTAGCTTGATACCAGCCCGTTCGGCATATTCTATCATCCTTTGACATTCATCAACAGTTGTCCCAAAGGGCTTTTCAGTAATTATATGTTTTTTTGCATTGGCACAGGTCAGGACAACATCTTCACGGATTGTCGGTTGTGTGCAAAGGTCTATCACTTCAACCTCGTCATCTGCAATAAGCGATTTATAATCAGTATATAGACGTTTTATGCCATATTTCTCTTTTGCCTCTTTTAGTGCATTTTGATCAGGATCGGCAACTGCGACAACTGACCAGCCGACTTCTTTATATGCGGGTATATGCGCCCCGCGAGCTATCCCCCCAAAGCCAATTATACCAATACGCCAATCTTTTTTAGTAGGCATTGGCAAATGATCAGGTATGCCAAGTTCAGCAAGTGTTATCTTGTCCATAATTTTCCCTCAGTAAATTCTGTGGTTATTGATTGTTCTTGAATAAACATAAATTCACATAGGCTAAAATCATAAAGCTGATAACATTATCTCAACCAAAGATTCAGGATCGGTAGGACGAGGGTTATTGTTCAAGCTTGATCCTTTTGCTGATTTAGCTATTAAAGGCAGGTCATCACGAGTTATGCCAAGTTCGCTTAATCTTTTTGGCAATTTCAACTTTGTGATTAAGTTATGGATAAATTCAATAGCCCTATGTGCGTTTATCTCATCAGATTCGCCTTCAATATATTGATCCATAGACTTTGCGATCTGTGCAAATCTTTCAGTTTTAGCAGGAAGGTTATATTCCATAACATAAGGCAGTAAAAGTCCGCAAATGACACCATGAGGGACATCAAAAAGTGCCCCGATAGGATGCGCTAAACCATGGACAGCGCCAAGAGCAGAATTAGCAAACGCCATCGCACCAAACAGGCTTCCCATCGCCATATTTTCCCTTGCTGACATATCGTCTCCATTTTCAAAAGCCTTATACAGATTTTGCGATATGATAGAAATTGAGCGGAGAGCTAATGTATCAGAGAATGGGTTTGCAGAAAGGGATACATAAGTCTCAATAGCTTGCGTTAAAGCATCCATTCCAGACGAGGCAGTCACATAAGGAGGCATTGTCTTTGTTAAGACAGGATCAACAATAGCTACTTTTGCGATCATCAATGGGCTTCTGATGCTTTGTTTGATCTTTTTTTCTCTGTTTGTGATGACCGAATTGTTAGTTATCTCTGCCCCAGTGCCAGCAGTTGTTGGAACTGCGATAAATGGGACTCCCGGATTTGTTATCTCTTTGCCAGACTGATAGTCTCCTGCTGATCCTTCGTTATTCATAAGAGATGCTATTGTTTTTCCAGTGTCCATAGCACTTCCACCACCGATACCTATTACAACGTTATAGTTTCCTTCTTTTGCCAATTGGACGCCTTTATCAACTGTCTCTACTGATGGGTCATGTTCGGCTTGATCATAGAGGAATATATCATCAACCCCCGCAGATTTCAATATGTCTATGATTTTATCAATGTAGCCTGCTTTTCGCATCGCTGATTTTCCAGTGACCAAAAATGCCTTGTTTCCCAATTGGCGTGCTTTTGTTCCGATTTGATTTATGGTATCATTTCCGAAAATTATTTCTGTTGGAAACCTAAGCGTAAAATTCATAGATTTATACTCCTATATTTGTCAATTCTTTATCAACAATTTTTATATCCGATTTTATTTATGTTTTTTACTCCAATTTTTCAAACGTTCCAACCATGTTTTGACAACTCAAATGAGACTAAAAATTCTCCATATCTTGAGAAATGTTTTTCGCTCAGTTCTGATACGTCTTTACCATTTAAATCATCAATTATCTGTTTTGTCATCTTAATAATCAAATTCTGTAATCTCAGAATATAGTTCCCCTAATTTAGAGTTAATATTCTTCAAAATGGCTTCCCTAAAACGATCTTTGTTTAATTCTATACCTACCCCTATTCTACCCAAATTATGAGCGACAATTGCAGTTGTAAAACTTCCTGCAAA
>DTPJ01000823.1 GCA_011334435.1 Candidatus Poribacteria bacterium
ATAAAAAACTATAACGGTAATGAAACAGGCATACCTAATTCAGATGAGCGATAAGCTGCTTCTGCGAGTTCTATACCTGCACGTCCAACTCGCCCTGATGTTGTAGGTGTTTCTTCACCGACAATGCACTTCAACCAATGGTCAATGCTTGCCCCTTTAGAGGCATAGCTCCAATAATTTCTTTCTCTCGCTTCTGGCGGAAGTGTGCGATAAGTGTCATCATCAGGGACTCCTGGTTTGAAGAATTCAGCTTCTTTCATATCTTGTGTTTTCCAGCGAATCCCGCCTTCTGAAAAAACAGCAGAGCCTTTTGAGCATACGACGCCTTCTCCACTGTGACCGACTTCCGCTGCCCAGCTTTTTATAAACATGCCAACTCCACCGTTCTTGAAATTCATTATCATAACGGCGTTATTCTCAACTGCTTTGCTTGGTTCGGGATACGTCCCCCCTAATGGAACATGGCTCGTCTTAGCATAGATTGATGACACAGGACCATAAAGCCAAAGCCAGACATCAAAGTTATGTATCGCCTGTTCAACTAACATTCCGCCTGATTCTTCACGGATAAAAAGCCATGGATGTCTTGGAGGAAACCATCCAACCTGATTGCCATAAGCCATTTTCACATCGCCAAGAACGCCATCTGATAACATTTGCTTCAGTTTAATATATGTAGGATTGAAAGGCAACATATACGCTACTTGAAGCATAACTTTTGCTTTGTCTGCGGCGGAGATCATCTCATCTGCCTCTGCGATGTTCCTGCACATAGGTTTTTCAACGAGTATGTGCTTTCCCGATTGTGCAGCATATACCGCAATGTCTCTATGTGGTTTTGGATGGACACATACGTCAACCGCATCAATATCTTTTCTATCTAAAAGTTGACGATAATCCGTATAAGCATCTGCACCAAATCTTTGTGCTATCTCTTTTGCAGAATTCTCATTAATATCTGCGACAGCGACGATCTTTGCCCTTTTAGTCATCTCATAATAAGGGATATGCAATCCCCGAAATATCCCTCCACAGCCAATAATTCCAACTCTGATTTGATCCATTTTCGTCCTCCTCCCATTAGTTTAGGTTAAAATATATCCCCATAAAACAACAGCAAAAGCTATCAATTAGTCAAATTTCATTTATCAAATTTTATGGAATAAAGGTCTGCATCTTTTAAGACAAATCTCAAACGGACAACTTTGCCTGACAATGCACTGAGATCTCGCTTTCCCTTCCATTCAACGATCTTTTCAATTTCGTCGCCATATATCTCTGGACAATCGTCAAGGCTAAATCCTGGTATAGCTTTACCGTCTTGATCCATAATTTCAACTCTAACGCTTCCTATTGCAGATGTCGCATAGTTAATGATAAGCCTGTTTCCGTCAAAGATCAATGGCTTGGTGATCATCTCTCCGCCTTTATATGGTGCATTTACAGAGACAAACCCATCAATCCGCAATGTATATCGTCTGAGCCCGTTTTTTTCTGTGCAATAAGCTTCACTTACATAAATAGACAGTTCGTCAGGCATACCTTGTGTATCTGCCTTCGTGACGACAATTCCCCAAGCGGTCATATTGTTTCGCTGTCTCCATCTCTCTCGCCACTGTCCGGGGCGGACAAACGCTTCAAGCCATCTATGCCAATTTAGCCCATCTCTACTGGTCATAAAAACGCCATCAGAGACGCCTGTCCATAAGTCTTCATCAACTTTTTTTCTGCCTTCCGCAAATCGCTTTGGAAATCCCATAAGTATATGGGGTGCTCGGTAATATGGAGTTATAGCATTTGTATAAAGATGCTCTTTAGGTGCATCGCCAAAATTTAACCGCACAGGTTTAGTCCAATTTATGAAATCATTAGAAGTGCATGTCATTATATCCCTTATATTTTCGTTAAATTGACGATGGAAATCCATATAGCAATTACTAACAGGATTCCAAAAAGCGAGATTTTGAGAATCAAAATGTCCTTCTGTGATAACTGGTTTGTCTTGGATAGGCGTCCAATGTATGCCATCGGGAGATTTAAAAGCATGAAGCCCTTCATCACCAACTCCGCCGAATGCCTTGTATTTGGCGTCTGGTTCTACGTTTGGATTTGTATCCTTAAACGGCGTAAAATTATGATTTCCAATACCTTTCCATACGATATTATTTTTCTTTGATCCGTTAAATTCAAATAGGTTAAGTTCAGGTTTTCGCCAATGTATCCCATCATCGCTTTCTGCATAGCAGGTTACTTCGTGAAGGTCCTTTTTGTTTTGAAAATCGTATTTTGATCCTCTGTAATACATTCTATATTTGCCTTCATCTTGGAAGACAGTCACATAAGCACTTGTATTGCCTTCGCATTCAGCGTCAAAAGTTATTACAGATTCGCGAGGTATAGGATTATTAAGTTTTAGTGTCGCTCCGTCCATTTTGTCTATCAACCAATCATCAACGAAAAGTTCAAGACGTGAACCAATATTACGAATTTCATCATTCTGATCTGCTACTCCGATAAGCAGAAACGACATTTGAACAACAAAAGTTAATATCATTGGAAAAGCCTCCTTATGTTTTATTTTTTAGATCAACTATCTGATATACTTTGGCATTCTCAGGGATTGTGAGGTTAAAAACTTCGCTATCTATTTTAACATTTATTTCTGGATCAACGGATTCCAGAGATATTATCGTTGAATCCAAAGGACGATTTACTGTCGCTTTTAATGGTCTCATAACACCGCCTATCACTTTATATTTTGAAAAGCTAATATCCTGTATAATTTTTCCATTAACATCTTTTATCCGCCATCTATTAACGGTTGTATTTTTGGCAGAAATGCTTATTTCTTCTGTATAGCCTTCCTGATCAGATGATCTCTTAATCAAGTATTCATCGCCATAGCTTTCAATTTTAAGATCGTCAGTATTTCCATCAAGAAATGGATTTGCGAAAATTGCACTTTTTATATCAGATACCCTAATATCAATATCAAAAATATCTTTTATAACGGTATCGGTGAGTTGTC
>DTPJ01000074.1 GCA_011334435.1 Candidatus Poribacteria bacterium
ATGACTGCATTGACAGTATGTATCTGTGAGAAAGCCCCTATACCGATGGACATCACTATTAAAACTATTCCACCAAGTATTGGACTTGGTATTTGCATAGTCAATGCAGCTAAAAATGCAGAAAGAAAGCCCGGAGTTTCTCTTATTGACTCAATAATGCCCAATTCGGTAGGTTTTACGCCAATATCATCTGTTATAAAGTTTGTATAGATTGCCATATATGTGCCTTCAAAACCGAAACCAAGAAAAAATATGGCAATTACGAGTATTATAAGGTCTTTTCCCCAATCAGAATCTTTTTTTCTCATTTCACCTCCAAATAATTTACACTAATAGAATTTTTCATATCATACTATTAGGATTAATTTTAATCTTTAACTAATTCTTCCCTATAGTATGCTCCCTATTTAAAGCGTTCTTAATGTTCATAAAAGTATGCCATAAAGTATGCCATTTTTTTGTTTATTTTTCAAGAGTTTCTTACATATTTATCATTCAAACATATATCATTTTTATATCCTTTAAAAACTGAGGGTGAATTAGGAGTAAAAAAGACTTGCCTTGATCATAATTTTTTGCTATACTAAAACTTCAATAAATTTCAGTAGTATGATTGTCATAAAATTATCAATTAAAATCAAAACGTACAGAATTATCGGAGGTTGGTAGTATTGGGAAATTACGACTATGTATTAAAAAGTATCCAAGAAATTATTGCAAAATCAAAACATTCAGCAACTAATGTTACCGAATATATGGGTCCGGCGCTAAGAATTATTTCAGAATTAAGCGGTCAGCGAACAAGATATAGCGGTTTTAACTGGGATACGCGAGTCAGAAACCGTTCAGAGAAATATACCGCGATAATTGGCAGTGAAGAACTAATGAAAGGCAATAGACTGCCTGAGCAACTTGAGGCATTGAGGGACTTAGATTTGAATATGGCAAGGGTGTTTGGAGGAACTTATGCAGGAAAAGAATTTAAAGGACATGTCAATAGATTACCTATTGATTATGTTCATAGGGTGATGGGAAGTGGAAAAGACCCAAAATTTACATTTAATTGTAATCTATTAGTTACAACCAAAAATCCACTTTATCATCATATAGGATATATGTGGGGAAAAATGCTCAGAGAGGTTGATCCCGTTCCTGATGTGCCAAATCTCTATATTCTCATAGTTCCTGACATAAATACGGGACCATTTGGAAGGTTTTATGCTTTTCCAGAAATGGGAGTAACAGTTGGAGTTGGTAGCGACTATATGGGCGAATGCAAAAAGGGATTCCTCAGAATGGCTATGTATTTAGCAAAGCTAAATGGAATTTTAGGGATACACGCTGCATCAAAAGTCATTAAAGCCCAAGACGTCCAAGACGGCAGAATCAAAACCTACGGAGTGATAATTTTCGGGCTTTCAGGCACAGGCAAAACAACTAATATCGGTCACACTCATTATCTTGATAGAGAAGGGGAAGCCTCTCTTGTTGCACAAGATGACTTTGTTGGAATGAGAATAACAGATGGAAGCATACTCGGCACTGAACAAGCATTCTTCCTCAAAACAGACCTTGATGACGATGATCTGTTATTAAAACCTGCCACAAGGTCTCCAGAATTTGTCGCACAAAATCTTTACGTTGATTATAAAGGCAACATAGACTACCTTGAAGAGGATATATGCGCAAATGGTCGCGGTATTCTGCCATTGTCCGCTTTGCCTAAAAATAGGCTTTACGATAGCATTGACCTTCCCCCGATTGATGAATTAGACGGATTATATATTTTCTTTAATACAAGAAACAATACCATTGTTCCTATAATTCAAGAAGTAGATTCACCAGAGCAGATAACGGGACATTTCATGTTAGGGGAATCGGTAGAAACAGCAGCAGGCGATCCGACAAAAGCAGGAACGTCAGTCAGAGTTGTCGGAACAAATCCATTCATAGTTGGCGATGAAGGTCAAGAGGGCAATATGTTTTATGAGTTTGTCAAAAAGTATCAACATAAAATCAAATGTTATATTATGAATACTGGCGGTGTTGGCGAACTCAGAGACAAAAATGACAAAATTATCAGGATGCCAGTTCGTCCATGGAAAAATGGCATCGGATATATGACAAGGGCAATTCTCAGAAATACTGCCCGATGGGAAGAGGATCCCAATTATGGCACAAAAGTGCTTGTTGGAGGCGTGACTGACGTAGATGGCAACAGCTATGATATGGAACAGTTCAACCTTAACACCCTATATGACGCAGATACCCTAAAAGAAATGATAAGCAAGCTAAATAGAGAAAGAATTGAACATCTTGAAAAATATCCGACACTTGACCCTAAAATCTTAGATGAGATGAAAAGAGTGCTTAAAATATAGATTGAATATTTATTAATGTTCAACATATCTATTTACGGATTCTCGCTTTCGCAGAGATGATAAAAAAGTGATCTATCATTTTTAGCGTGAGCGAAATCCATAGAAACTTATTAGACCTTTTAAGTGATATTTGAAATAATAAAATTAAATTGTCTATATTCAATTCTGAACACGAGGTTTCGTAAGTATGAGCATAGTTGTTGTCGGTTCTGTTGCGCTTGATTCTGTTGAAACGCCTCATGGCAAAGTTCAAAATGCACTTGGTGGGTCTGCAACATATTTTTCTGTATCAGCGAGTTTCTTTACAAATGACGTTAAACTTGTTGCAGTCATCGGTGAGGACTTTCCAAATGAACATATTGAGTTTCTCAAAAGCAGAGGCATTGATTTGGAAGGACTGGAACAGGTTAAAGGAAAGACTTTTCGTTGGGCTGGAAGATACGGTGCCAACCTCAGTGGTGCAGAAACATTGGCAACCGAGTTGAATGTCTTTGAGAGCTTTTCGCCGAAAATTCCAGACAGTTACAAAAGTGCTGAATATGTTTTTCTTGCCAATATCAATCCAGAATTGCAATTAGACGTTCTAAGACAGATGAAGAATGCCAAACTGATCGTCTGCGATACTATGAA
>DTPJ01000784.1 GCA_011334435.1 Candidatus Poribacteria bacterium
AATTCCCAAGCTAATTGTGACATTACTATCATTTACATATCGCTATATTTTTGTGTTCCAAGATGAATTTCAAAGTATGTCAAGAGCTAAGGAATCAAGATCGTATCGCAGAAAACGTTGGCTCAATTTCAAGACATTAGCTAACATGGTTGGAGTATTATTTATAAGGGCTTATGAAAGGGGAGAAAGAGTCTATCTTGCGATGTGTTCCAGAGGATTTGAGGGATCGGTAAAAACTATACAAGATATGGATTTGACAAAAGGCGATATTTATTTTCTCTCTACGATTGTTATCATATTAGCACTAATAAGGATTTTAGGTGAATGGACAACTTATCTGCTATAAAGGTTGAGAATCTGAGCTATCGTTATCCTGATGGCAAAGAGGCTCTACGAGATGTCAGCTTTGAGATAAAAAAGGGCGAGAGTGTCGCTTTAATGGGTCCTAATGGTGCGGGCAAGACAACACTTTTCCTGACCTTAAATGGACTATTAGAGGCGAACAAGGGAAATATATTCATATTTGGCGTTAAAATAGATGGGAAAAAATCAATGCGGAATATCAGGAACAGGATCGGCATTGTCTTTCAAAATCCAGATGATCAATTGTTCTGTCCAACAGTGTTTGATGATGTGGCTTTTGGACCATTGAACTATGATCTTCCCCCTGATGAAATAAGAAAGCGAGTTAAAGAATCATTAGAGGCGGTGGCGATGTCTGGCTTTGAAAATAGGCTTTCACATCATCTCAGCTTTGGAGAAAAAAAACGCGTTTCACTTGCAACTATCCTATCCATGAGACCTGAAATAATCCTTTTGGATGAACCCAGCAGTAATTTAGACCCACGCTCCCGACGAAAGATGATTGAGACCATTAGGAATTTGAATGCGACAAAAGTCATAGCTACCCACGATCTAAAAATGGCTCTTGAATTATGCAATAGGGGGATCATTATGGATGAGGGAAAAATAGTTGCAGACGGCGTTTTAACTGATATTTTTAACGATAAACAATTGTTAGAAGCACACGGGTTAGAAATCCCTTAAAGTCTATTTTAATTTTTATTGTTGTTATTTTGCTTATCTTTAAATAGTTTATACTCTATGCTGTCAACAAGTGCTTCCCAACTAGCCTCAATGATGTCTTCTGAAACTCCGACTGTTCCCCAATATTCCTCGCCATCACTTGATTCAATGAGGACTCTGACTTTTGCCGCAGTCCCTTTTTTCGCATCAAGCACTCTAACTTTAAAATCGGTCAAACGCATTGATTTCAACTGGGGGAAAAGCGATATTAACGCTTTCATAAGGGCTTTATTTAGTGCATCAACAGGACCATGCCCTTCTGATGCCTGATATTCTAAGTTGCCTTCGGTATCCATTAGCTTGATAGTAGCCTGTGAACGCATTTGGTGGTTTTCAGACCGATCAACGAGGACAGTAAATCCCTTCAAATCAAAAAATCTGTCATGTTTGCCTAATATCCTATGCACCATCAGCTCAAAAGACCCTTCTGCACCTTCATATTGGTAGCCTTCCCTTTCTGCTTCTTTCAGCAAACCTGCTATTAACTGCAATTCTGGGGACTCTTTTTTCAATTCTGGGTGATCTTTTAATAATTTAGCTAAGATAGCACTTTTTCCAGCTTGCTCAGATACAAGGATTCGCCTTTCATTGCCGACAAGCTCTGGCTTAATATGCTCATAAGTGACAGGATTTTTCTGGACAGCATCCGCATGAAGTCCCGCTTTATGTGCAAAGGCACTTCTGCCGACATAAGGTTGACTTTCGTCATGTGAAAGATTGGCAAGTTCACTTATAAGTCTTGATGTCTCTGTGAGTTTTGATAAATTCTCGTCGCTAATACAATTTATACCTAACTTTAATTTAAGGTTTGGGATAATAGTGCAAAGATTAGCATTTCCGCATCTCTCGCCATATCCATTAAAAGTCCCATGAACTTGGATTGCCCCTGCTTGAACAGCGATTATTGAGTTGGCAACCGCCATACCTGTATCGTTATGTGCATGTATTCCAATGGGAATTTTCACTTTCTCTATTACAGCTTGGATAATCTCCTGTGTTTCAAGGGGCATAGTCCCGCCGTTAGTATCGCAGAGGACAGCATAAGATGCCCCACCATTTATTGCAGATAAAAGCGTTTCTATTGCATACTCAGGGTTGGATTTATAGCCATCAAAGAAATGTTCCGCATCAAAAATAACTTCCTTGCCATTTTCAACAAGAAACATAATAGAATCTTCTATCATTTTAAGGTTTTCCAACTTGGATACTTTTAGGACATCTTTAACATGGAGGTCCCAGCTTTTACCTACTATTGTGATGACATCCATTTCTGTGGAAAGAAGATGATGCAGATTTCGGTCTTCGGAAGCAAATTTTCCCGCCCTTCTAGTGCTTCCAAAAGCAGTAACCTTTGATTTAGCTAATTTCAGTTCACGGACTCGCTTAAAGAATTCTTCATCTTTCGGATTAGCGCCAGCATATCCGCCCTCTATATAATGTATCCCTAATTTATCTAACTCTTGAACAATACGAAGTTTATCTTCTACTGAAAATGATATTCCTTCCGCCTGAGCACCGTCTCTAAGAGTTGTATCATAAATTTGAATTTCCTTCATTTTCTCCCTCTTTTAACTTTTAGATATAAAAATGCGAATTGTCTTTTCTGCTGGATCAAGGACAAATACTCTACCTCGTGAGTCAACAGCTATATCCAAAGCCTTTGTTGAATCTTCATTACATAAATTTGGATTGTGAATTCCTACTGTGTTGGCAAAACTCTCTGCACCTGCAACAACACTTTCAAATTCCCCTTTTTCATTATAAATCTTAACTCTTGGTATCCCCTTTTCACAAGTAACAAATTTTCCGTTAGGGAGAATAGCGATATTAACTGGATTACAACATCCGCTAAATCCCTTAATATCTATTGATGTCTCACCCCACGAGGATATTAAATCCCCATCAAAATTGTATG
>DTPJ01000652.1 GCA_011334435.1 Candidatus Poribacteria bacterium
AGGATTGATAAACGCTCAGATTTGGAATCAACAGTCACGAATGGTTGATTTCTTTGATATAAAAGGGGCAGTAGAATCTATACTTGATGAGTTCGGAATATATAACTATCAATTAAGACCTACATCAAAACCGCCTTTCCAATCAGGTCGCAGTGCTGAATTGCTTATCAACGACATGTCTTTGGGGCTTTTCGGCGGGATACGTAGAGATGTGTTAGATGGCTATGATATAGAACAAGATGTTTATATGTTTGAATTATACTTTGATGATTTGATGAAGTTCTCAACAACGAACAAATTTGAACCTTTGCCTATATTTCCGTCAGTTTACAGAGATATGGCGATAATATTGCCTTATGATGTGCCTGCTGATCAAGTTGAGAATACAATAAAATCTGCTGGTAATCTTGTCAAGAATGTCAAATTATTTGACGTATATAAGGGCAAACAGATACCAGACAATATGAAAAGTCTCGCCTTTTCCATTGAGTATTATTCATCAGACAAGACGCTTACAGACGAGGAAGCAGACGAAGTTCATCAAAAGATAATTTCTATGCTTAAAGAGAAATTCGGAGCGGAATTGCGAAAGTGATCACCGATCACTGACAAGGAGTTTCTTATGGAAGATGATGCTATTGATAGATTGCGTAAGAAGATCAATCAAGCTATCGGCGTATTAGAAAAACTGAAAGATGAAAATTCTAACCTAAGATCCAAAATTATGGCTATGGAAGACGAGATTTATAAACTGAGAGATGAGATCAAAATCCTCAAAGATGAGAGAGAACAAGTTAAAGATAAAGTTGATTATGTAATGTCGCTATTGGATAAGATAGACTTAGGTCAATATAGGCAATAATTAAAATGGGAAAATAAATGGTGACTTACAATTGCTTATAGAGATTCAATTATAAATGAAAGGATAAAACATGACTTACCGAGAGCTTTTTCATGAGATAATGTATTATGGCGAATTTGATCACATGCCCGTTCTTCATTGGACTGGTTGGCCCGAGACCAGACAAAGATGGCTTCAAGAGGGTTTGCCTGCTGATAAAAGCGAGCATGAGTTTTTCAACGCACTTCCTATGTGGGCTGGTGTTGGTGTCAATCTTGGGCTAATGCCCGGCTTTGAATATAAGGTATTAGAAGAAACGGATGAATATCGCATCGTTCAAGAAGGCGATGGGGTGATCAGTCAGCAGTGGAAAAATAAAAGCTGTATTCCACATTTTATTGACTATACTCTAAAAAGTGCCAAAGAATGGGACGACTTCAAAAAACGGCTTCAACCAGACCCAGCACGTATTCCAGCAAATTTAGATCAAACATTGGAGAGCCTGAAAAACTCAACATTGCCTATATGTATCGGCACTGCATCTCTGATGGGCTGGATCAGAAATTGGATGGGTGTCCAAAATATGTCATATCTCATGTATGATGATAGAGATGTTTATGCAGATATGGTAATGACAATTGCTGATTTAGTTTGTTGGCAGATAGACATAATATTGCCTAAGCTAAAAGTAGATTTCGGCTTTGGATGGGAAGATATTTGTGGAAAAGCAGGTCCATTGGTCAGTCCAACGATATTTGATGAATGCGTAGCTCCCGGTTATCTAAAAATCCGTAATAAGTTAGAAGAATACGGCGTTGATCTATACGGCATAGATACAGAT
Organism: Candidatus Poribacteria bacterium; assembly: GCA_011334435.1. Taxonomy (GTDB): domain Bacteria; phylum Poribacteria; class DTPJ01; order DTPJ01; family DTPJ01; genus DTPJ01. The sequence goes on from DTPJ01000652.1 coordinate 1,683, forward strand.
GGCGATATAAGGGCGTTGATAGGACATTGGCTTGATGCTGGCGTAAATTTACAATTTCCCATAGAAGTCGGTCCTTTTAAGGGCGATGCTCTGGAATATCGCAAAATGTATGGCAAAGACCTACGTGTAATAGGCAACTTTGATAAATTGGCATTGGAGAAAGGACATTCCGCTATTGAAGCTGAAATTCAACGGTTGCTTCCTTTGATGAAAGAAGGCGGATTTATCATATTGCCTGATCATCTTATTACTCCTGGGACTCCTCTTAAAGATTATCAATGGTATCTTGAGAGAGTCCGAGAACTGAGGTTTTGAAGGTGGGTTGTCGCATTGGAATCAACAAAACTTGTTATTGGCAAACTTGTAGATAACAAAATAACTTTTAAGCAAGTGACTATCTCAAAGGATGTTGAATGGTTAAAATGGCTTGATCCAGAAGAATTAGCAGAATTCACAAAGCATTTGCTGATGCTTATAAGTAAAATAGCAAGTAGAAGGAAAACTATTGACGATTTGGAACTGTTCATATCTGAATGGCACAAAACAGCCTTGATCTATCATGAAATAGATTCAAATGATATTTCGGTAGAATTAGAAGTCAGTATCAATAATAGTGGAAGGACAAGAAAACATTTATTTGAGGTAGTCATTGAACCAGATGAGGATGCTTATCAAGCATATTGTCCCGATTTGCCCGGGTGTCAGACTTGGGGACATACTAAAGCAGAGACATTAAGATATATAAAAGAGGCTGTTGAACTTTATTTATATGATCTTATTGCCGATGGTAAACCAATTCCTAATATCGGTTTAGTGAAGGCAAAACCTTCAATAAGGCTTATAAAAACTGAAAAGGTAGCCTTATGAGTCCAAAATTAAGGAGTATATCGGCAATTGATCTGGTAAAAGCTTTAAAGAGAGATGGATTTATATTAAAGCGTCAACATGGTAGTCATAGAATATACCTAAATCCGTCTAATAATAGACAAGTTATAGTTCCATATCACCATGCAGGAGAATCACTTCGTATTGGGACACTTACGAAACTTATAAACGACGCTGGCTGGACAGATGATGATTTAATCAGGTTAGGACTTATGAAAAAATGATAGTCAGGAGGCAGAAATTTGTTATTAGGAAAACTCATTCGGCTAAATAGATTATTTAATCAGAAAACGGGACGGATGCTAACCGTAGCGATGGACCATACCATAAGCTATGGAGTTATTTCGGGTCTGGACTGCATACAGAAGACAATTGATGAGGTCGTCAATGCTTGTCCCGATGCTGTGATGATGCAC
>DTPJ01000109.1 GCA_011334435.1 Candidatus Poribacteria bacterium
AGGTATCACCAGAGATGCAGTAATGGAATTGGCAAGAAATATGGGCATAAAAGTTGAGGAACGCATCTTTAATCGCTATGAGGTCTTTGTCGCTGACGAATGCTTTTTAACAGGGACAGCAGCCGAAATTATACCAGTTGTGAAAGTTGATGGCAGAATTATCGGAGATGGACGACCAGGGAACATTACAAAAAAACTTACAGAGGAATTCCGTAAACTCACTCAAACAACCGGAACACCGATATATGAGTGATCAGTGAACAGTGATCAGTAATCAGTGATCAGTGAGCGTGAATTTCCAAACTATTGCAATATGCTATGCGATATTTGTTCTGAAAATCAGGCGTCTTATGTGATCAGCACTATTGTTGATTCAAAGTTGATAGAGCTTTATGCTTGTGAAAATTGCGCAACGAATAGGAAAAATTCTTTTATTCAGCAGGAATTAAGGAAAGATTATCAGGAGTTAATATGTCCCTATTGCCTTTTTGAGCTTCCAATTGGCAAAAATTTTTATAATTTGCCATTATTAGGTTGTCCGTTTTGCTATGATCAATTTCATAAAGAGCTGACGCCGTTGCTTCTCAGAATTCACGGAAGCACAAAACATTGTGGTAAATTTTCTGTAAAAAGTGATGAACAGATTTTAAAACATTCTATAAAAATTCAACCTTTTTCAAGAAGTTCAGTCTCTATACGTGAAGCACAATGGATGAGCAGTAAAGGTCCCAATTTTGATGTAGTTGTAAGCAGTAGGATCAGGTTAGCACGCAACATTAGCGGTTATCCGTTTTGTAACTTGGCTGTTCAATCTGAGTTATACGAAATAGCAGAAATAGTTGAACAGGCATTAGCAGATATAGCAAAACAAGATTATTTTCCATTAAAGAATGCTTACGTTGTTGATATTGATGAACTGGACGATGTTGATCGTGCTTTTCTATTTGAAAGGCATCTTATCAGCCAAGATTTGATAAAAAAACGTCTTTCAAGAAGAGCAGTTATTGACGAAAAAGAAATTATAAGTATAATGATAAATGAGGAAGATCATATTCGTCTCCAAGTCATAGATTCAGGTTTGCAGATTGATAAACTATGGAACATTATCAACGAGATAGACGACAGGTTAGGAGATAGAGTCAGATATGCCTTTTCCGATGAATGGGGATTTCTTACAGCTTGTCCGTCTAACGTAGGAACAGGGCTTAGAGTTTCAATAATGCTTCATTTGCCCGCTTTATCAATGACAAAAGAGGGAGAAAGAATTTTATCTTCCGTCGCTAATATGGGATTTGCAGTTAGAGGAATCTATGGCGAAGGGACGAAGAATACAGGAGCTTTTTATCAAATATCCAATGATGCAACTCTCGGTCAATCTGAGCAAGAGATCATAGATCAGATACAATCTGTTGCTATGCAGATCATCACTTATGAACGAGAGGAACGGCAAAAACTTCTTGAAAAAGACAGAATGAAACTTGAAGATGCAATATTTAGGGCTTATGGAATACTGAATCACGCAAAGTCAGTATCTTCTGATGAGTCTCTTGAATTGCTTTCTTGGATTATTTTAGGTATCAATATAGGCTTAATCCCAGATTTAAGTCATGTCAATGTTGGTAGTTTATTAGTTTTAACACGTTCTGCACATTTGCAAAAAATGGAAGGCGAAGAGCTTGACCTTTCAACGCAAAATATAAGTAGAGCAAAAATTATAAAAACCTTTTTATCAGCAAAAAATCAGACTATTGTTCAATCAAATTAATTTTTAACAAATTAATTTTAAGGTTATTTTGATTGAAAAATAGACTTGTTATTTAGTTTGAGCAATTTTATTTTAAGAACTATCTTATTAATTTGTGAAACAATATAAAAAATCACCCTTATATATTTTTATATATAGATAAGTGAGGATGTCCTATGTTTGCAGGAAGATTGACAGAAAGGGCAAAAATAATAATCAACTATGCTGGCGAGGAAGCCATGAGGCTAAATCACGATCAGATAGATACAGAGCATTTGCTTTTGGGATTGGTGCATGAAGGACAAGGGATAGCGGCAAGGGCATTAGTTGAACTTGGAATTAATCTTGAAAAATTAGAAAGCGAAATAAAAAAGATGATTAAAAGACCTTCTATGGTCAGCAATGTAAGACAGCCGATTGAATATTCCCCGTCAGCTAAGAAAGTCTTACAATATGCAATGGAAGAGGCACATAAATTAGAATTTGATCACATAGGAACTGAGCATATCCTATTAGGGTTGATCAGAGAAAAAGACGGTATAGCAGGGATGGTTCTCAGTAAACTCGGCGTAACCGCTGAAAGAGTCCGTAGGGCACTTAAATACCAGCCGACAAATATGTCTAATCCTTCTAACCGTAGAATTCCCCGAAGCATAGACCAATACAGCCGAGACCTTACACAAATGGCAAGAGATGATATGTTAGATCCTATTATCGGTCGCGATAATGAGATGGAACGTGTCATGCAGATATTAATAAGGCGTAAGAAAAACAATCCTGTCTTGATCGGAGAACCTGGGGTTGGTAAAACTGCAATTGTAGAAGGTTTGGCACAAAAAATAGTTTGTAGGGACGTTCCTGATTCGCTGTTAGATAAAAGATTAGTAACACTTGATTTAGCAGGGCTTGTTGCAGGGACAAAATATAGAGGTCAGTTTGAAGAGAGACTTAAAAATATAATGAATGAGATACGGCAATCACAAGATATAATACTATTTATAGATGAAATCCACACAATCGTTGGAACTGGTGCAGCTGAGGGTGCAATTGATGCAGCAAATATGCTTAAACCCGCTTTATCAAGAGGCGAAATACAATGTATAGGAGCTACAACGCTTGATGAATACAGAAAGTATATAGAAAAAGATGGCGCACTTGAAAGAAGATTCCAAATTGTAAATGTTCCACAACCCACCGTAGAAGAAACCATTGAAATACTCAAAGGTCTAAA
>DTPJ01000222.1 GCA_011334435.1 Candidatus Poribacteria bacterium
ATGAAAAGTTCATTATAAAAGGCAATAAAAATGCGGATTTAGCATTTTGAACCTGTTGGTAAATTGATGAAACTTGTATGTAGAAAATATATGGTCTTGCTTGAATTTATTGCCAAAGAACCCAATACTCTTAGGAGGTATTATATATGAGCGTATTTAAAACTGGCTTACTTATGGCTGTTTTGACTGCTTTGTTAATATTGGTTGGGTCGGTAATAGGTGGACAAAATGGCATGGTTATAGCCTTTATTTTTGCCCTTTTGATGAACTTTGGTTCTTATTGGTTTAGCGATAAAATTGTGCTTGCTATGTATAGGGCGCAAGAAGTAGGTCCAAATGAGGCTCCTGAACTTTATCGTATAGTGCAGAGATTAGCAGAAAAGGCTGGTCTTCCTATGCCGAGAGTTTATATTGTCCCTTCTGAAGTGGCTAATGCTTTTGCCACAGGCAGGGACCCTAAACATGCGGTAGTTGCGGTCACTTCTGGGATTATGAGTTCGCTTTCTGTTGATGAGATTGAAGGTGTTTTGGGTCATGAATTAGCACATATAAAAAACAGAGATACTCTGCTTAGCACAGTTGCTGCAACTATGGCTGGGACAATAACTATGTTAGCAAGCATGGCTAGATGGGCGGCGATGTTCGGCGGACTTAGAGGCGATGATGACGATAATGGCGGAGGTATATTGGGATTTATTTTTCTTGCAATTCTTGCTCCGATTGCCGCTTTATTGCTTCAATTGGCAATATCAAGAACGAGAGAATATAAAGCTGACCGTGACGGTGCGATGATCTCTGGCAAACCGTTGTCTTTGGCTCATGCGCTAAGAAGGATGGAAGCCATCGCTCAAAATAGACCATTAAGCATTGGCAGTCCTTCGGTCTCAAATATGTTCATCGTTAATCCTTTTAGACGTGATGGAATTACTGCTCTTCTCAGCACTCACCCTCCGATACATAAGCGGATTCAAAGGCTTGAGGCAATGGCTAAATAGCTATGGAAAATAAACTAACTTACATTTTCCTCTGTTCCCTTTTACCGACCAAACCGCAACACGATAAATTGAAGCCAGCCGAAGGTGCAAAGCTCATCTCCGCGCTGGCTCATAAACATTCCATACCTGTTACGTGGATACTTGATGGAGAATCTGCTCAAGAAGTTAAAGACATCATCTCTTATGGACATTCAGAGTTTGGAGATGATGTAGTAATAATGATTGATCCGTCTATAATTTTTGACGAAATCGGCTTCATTCCATCGTCAAAGGCAGAAGAAACTGTTATCCTTCGCCAAAGGCTTCCCGAACTTATAATCTCAGAACAGAAAAAAGTCAAATCAGTTTTATCATGGTCAGATGGGAGAATAATCGGTTCTAATTTCAAATCATCGGCGGTAATACAGATTCTTGATGAGCTTGATTGTATGGGACTTTATGGTTATCGTTGGGAAGATGAGACCTCAGATAAGGGATGTCCTTGGAGTTTCTTTTTTGCTTCAAAAGATCATTATAATATCCCAAGCTCGTCAGTTAGTAGGATAGTTGCAATAGAAAGGTCATCTCTTGATTTAAATGCAGTTTTTCATACAAACAATCCGTCTGTCTTTTCTGCTAATCCGAAATCATTATGGCTGTCAGGATTATGTTCAGATGAAGACAATTCTTATGCAAAAATGCTATTTGATGAGTATATAAAGAATAGCCAATGGAATAGATTTTTAGCTTTTGTCCAAGAACTGAACGCCTATGATATGGAATATGCAAGCTATGACGTTTATGATAGAGGAACAATTGCGAGGCTTGCAAAATTGACGGATAGTTTTTTCAGTGAAGTTGAATCTAATCAACAGATACAGGCTTTTTCGTTAAGTGATGCGATAAATCTTTATAAAGGCAATTTTAATCGCACAGAAGCATGTTATATGATCTTTGATAGCGTAATTCCCCAGCAGACTGAAATTAATTTTTTCCTTCCACCTGAACCGAAAAGAAGACCGCCTTATCCGCTGATGTTTTTTTATTATGATAGCGAGTGTCATCTTGTATTTAGAGAGGGGCAGATGACGCCTGTTGAGGTTAGAAATTATGCTCAGCCTCCCTTTGAATCGCGGTATTATGTGGAAAGGGATATTCCTACAATATCAAGGTTTTATCCATCAAGAGATAGAGAAAAACTGGTTATGGAGTTTGAGATAGAATCTACGAAATCTATGCCCTATGGTTTAGTGATATGGGATGATCATTCTATGTTTAACCTTGTATCATCAACTGCAAGGACGGTAAAATGGATCGGAAGGAATCTGCTTTTTATGAGGCTTGATCTCAATGATGGCTTGAATCGCGTTGAGATAATATTATCAATTTAATGAACTATTTATGAAATTCTGGACGATTTTGAGTTAAAAAATGTTTTTAGCTAACCAAATTTATTTCTAATGGCAATAGAAAACCGATACTTAAACATTAGAGACCCTTCACTTCGTTCAGGGTGGCATATAAATATCATTTTGGCTGTATGTCATTGAGCAAATAGAGAAATTTCTAAAAGTCTTATTTTTGATGAATATTGAATAATTAATCGGGAAATAAAATTAGCGACGTTTCTCTGGATTTCTGTCTCTATTTTCACAAGAGGGACAGGCTTTGCGAGAAACGTTTTGTGTGCATTTGTCATTCCTACGGGACCTGTCCTCACAAAGCTTGTCCCTGTGAAAGCAGGGAGTGGGGAAGCAGGAGTCCATTCTCAGCGATTACCCAATTATTTAATCAAACTCCATAAAAGGGGGTATAAAGGTATAGGCGTTAAGTTAAGGGAAAAACGTTAAAGGTTAAAAGCTGAAGGTTAAAAGTTGAAGGTTATATGTCGCTCTTGACGGAGCTAAAAGATTTTTTATTTATGTGTTTTCTATAAATATATCACCCCTTCGGGGGTTGAAAATCCTTAACTTAATGACTATGGGATAAAAAGAG
>DTPJ01000368.1 GCA_011334435.1 Candidatus Poribacteria bacterium
TAATGTTTCTACCTTCACGACCTATAATCCTACCTTTCATCTCGTCATCATGCAGAGAAACAGCTGTAACAGTGGTTTCTGACACATGATCAACAGCACATCTATGTATAGCAAGGCTTATAATCTCTCTGGCACGTTTGTCAGCAGTTTCAAGGGCTTGTTCCTCTATTTTTCGGATCATTGCCGCTGCTTCATGTTTTGCTTCGTCTCGCATACGCATTATAAATGCCTCTTTTGCTTGCTGAGGCGAAAGACCCGACAATTTTGAGAGGATCGCCCTCTGTTCATTTTCAATCAAGCTTAATTGTTTTTCTCGTTCATCAAGCGATTTTTCTCTTTCTAAAAGCTTTTGTTCCTGTGCATTGATCGCTTGCTCTTTTGAATCAATTATCTCAACCTTTCTATCTATACTTTCCTCTTTAGCATTAAGCCGTTTTTCCAATCTTTGCAACTCTGACCGTTTTTCTTGTGTTTCTCTCTCAAAATTTGCACGAAGTTTATATAATTCATCTTTTGCAAGAAGTTCAATCTCTCGCTTTCTATCATCAGCCTCTTTCTGAGACCGAGCTAATATCTCCTTTGCCTTAGCCTCTGCTGATCTCAGTGACATTTTCCCGATAATAGAGCGTATTAGATAACCTAAAGAGATACCTATTAAACAAAAAATAATTGAAATCAATACCCTATCTATATGAACACACCTCCAATCTAAAAATGGATTATAAAAGTTTTATTTAGATTAATGCCTCTATTTCTGCGAGATTATCAGTAATTTTTATTGCTTCTTTGATGACTTCAAGCTTATCAGTTGATTCTATTTTTCTTATTTTCTCCATCAAAAGTAACCCTTTTGTCCCAAATTTTATTTCTAAACCCATAGCTATAGTTTGATAAAGCCCTTCTTTGAGTCCTTCTTTGAGTCCTTTTTCAAGCCCTTCTTTGAGTCCTTCTTTAAGCCCTTCCTCTTTTATAATTTCATAAGCTGCTGATTGAATCATTATATCTCGCCTCCTCTCTATAAGCCGAATTGCTAAATCTTTATATTTCAATCCTGTAAATATAGCCATTGCGGTTAGCATATCTGCTTTATCAGCTATTTCCAAATTAGGATCTTCGTAAATTTTCGTCTCTATCTCTTCTATTAAATTTTCCCCGCCTCTCATCAATGGCAAAAATGGATACAGAAAAACTTCGTCAATATAGTCCATTGAACATTCTTCCCAAAGACGGACTATATGGTATCTGAAACTAATAAATTCATTTTCATACTTTCCCGTTGCTAAAGGTGATTCAACAAGAGACATAACAAAAGGAATTACATCCTGATGATAGTTTAGCATATATCTAACAGTATAATCAAGTAGTCTTATAGCAAAATCATTATCAAAAATCGTTTGAACTTCAATTAAAACGATTATATTACGACCGTCTTTGAGAAATACCCGTATCGGAAAATCGCTTCTTTTTAAGCTTACAGTTTCTTCTGGAAGTTTCTCAATATGGACAATTTCTGAACCTAAATTGAGAAACCTCCGCAAAATTGCTTCTTTGCTTATGTCTAATATTACTTTTGAGGCAATATCATATTTCATTTTTTTGAGATAAGAATAAAATTATCGTTATATTTTTATTGATTACTGACCAGTGGTTTAGGTGGTTTAAGTGTCAATGCTATTATAGCGGCGACTATACATGCTATACCGCTTATTACAAATGCGGGTAACCATCCACCGAGTATATCCCTTATGCTTCCAGCCATTATCGGTCCTATGATACCGCCTATGCCATAAGCAGTGAATACCCAAGGATAATTCTGACCGACATTTTTCGTTCCAAAGAAGTCTGCTGTTGCAGTTGGAAATAGTGCGAAGTTGCCGCCGAAGTTAAATCCAATAATTGTCGCACCGAGATAAAGCAGATATTGATTTCCACCCATAGCATAAAATAGAAGCATCATAATGCCCTGAGTCAGAGTCATAATAAATAACGATATTTTGCGTCCTATTTTATCTGAAACAGTTCCCCAGATTATACGTCCAATGCCATTGGCAAGCGAATAGAAAATAGCCATAGCAGTTCCAGCAATAGCACTTGCCTGTTCAGCAGGGAGTCCGCCTCTTTCTTGTAAAGCCTCAATGCCAAAGAGTTTGATAATGCCAATTGTCATAAGCCCTGCCATGCCTGAAAAGATGAACATAACCCAAAGACCATAAAATTGAGGTCTGCGAAGCATATCAGATGGTTTGAAATCCCCCGCCGAGACTACTTTTCCCTTCTTTGGTTCAGGAGGAACCCAACCTTCTGGCTTCCAACCTTCTGGCGGATTGACCATCCAAATAGAGCCAACAAGCACCATAACAGCAAACGCTATCCCATAGAATAAAAACACTTTGAGGACGCCGAAATTTTCAAGCAAATGTCCCCAGTTATCAGCGAGTTTCATCCAAATAAGGGCACCGAAGCCAAATCCAGCAACTGCTAAACCAGTTATAAGTCCTTTTTTATCAGGAAACCATTTCATTCCCACTGAGATCGGACACACATAACCTAATCCAATTCCAGCACCACCAATAAGCCCGATGAATATAACCTGTGCAATAAAACTTTGCCCCAATAAACCTCCGAGAACATATCCCAATCCTAACATTATTCCGCCAGCCATTGCGACTTTTCGTGGTCCAGACTTTGCCTGCCATTTTCCAGCAAATACCATTACCAAAGCAAAAGCTGCGAGACCTACTGAAAAAATGACCTGAGTTTGAGTTTTAGTAAAGCTAAAACTATTCACTGGGTCAGGGAGTTTCCCTGTCAAATAAGGGGTAAAGACGCTCCAAGCGTATATTGCACCGAGACATAATTGAATGAGTATGGCTCCAACAACAACAAGCCATCTGTTGATGATTTTATCAGACGTTCCCATTAAACAATACCTCCATACAAAACTATTAAAAGCTAAATCTCCATAAAA
>DTPJ01000004.1 GCA_011334435.1 Candidatus Poribacteria bacterium
AAAGATTAGAATAATCCGATAGTCCTTCCATTTTCGTCAATATCAACAGCTTCAAATGCTGGCACTGACGGCAGACCGGGCATTGTCATCATCTGTCCGCACAATGGATATAAAAATCCCGCTCCAATAGAAGCTCTTATATCTCGTATAGGCAACGTGAAACCTTTGGGGACATTCTTCAACGTTGGATCATGGGAAATTGACAGATGAGTTTTTGCCATGTTTATTGGAAGTTTGTCAAAACCGAGACTGGTATATAGCTTTATTCTTTCTTCTGCAAGAGGTTCATAAGCAACTTTATCAGCACCATAGATTTTTGTGGCAATGATCTCTATCTTTTCCTTTATTGATATGTCATCTGGATACAGCAATTTCATTTCATGGGGTTCTTCTACAGCTTTGACAACCGCTTGTGCAAGTTCAACAGCACCTTCTCCGCCTTTTTCCCATGCCTCGCTAACTGCAACAGCAAAAGCTCCTGCTTCCATCGCCTTTTTTCTGAGCAACTCAATTTCTGCATCTGTGTCTGATGTGAACTTATTAATAGATACGACAGCAGGAATGCCAAAAGTCTTGACAATACTGATAGCTTTTGCGAGATTTTCACAGCCTTTTTCAAGTGCTGGCAAGTTTTCTTTTTCCGCCTGATCTTTTACATTAGCATATTTTTGACCCGGTCGGAATGTAAATCCTCCGCCGTGCATCTTCAATGCCCTGACCGATGCGACAACAACTGCACAATCAACTTTTAAGCCACTTTGACGACACTTAACATCAATAAGTTTTTCAAATCCGATGTCCGCACCAAATCCACTTTCTGTAACGACATAATCCGCTAATCTCAAAGCTATCATATCTGCAAGGACGGAGTTATTGCCGTGAGCAACGTTGGCAAATGGTCCCGCGTGAGTAATAACTGGCGTATTCTCTGTTGTTTGGACAAGGTTTGGCTTTATTGCCTCTTTCATTAAAACTGTCATAGCCCCTGCGACTTTCAAATCCTCAATGGTCACAGGCTTTCCTTCATAGGTATAACCGATAACAGCACGTGCAAATCTCTGTCTGATGTCCTTTAAGCTTGTTGCTAACGCAAGTATAGCCATCGTCTCAGTTGCAACTGTTATGTCAAATCCAGTCTGCCTTGGATAACCGTTAGCAGACCCACCTAAACCGATGACTATATCTCTCAAAGCCCGTGAGTTTAAATCTTGACAATATCTCCAAGTCACGTTGACAGGGTCAATTCCAAGTTTATTTCCATGAGAAATATGATTATCTATTGCTGCTGCGCAAAGGTTATGAGCAGTTTCTACCGCATGAACGTCTCCTGTAAAATGGAGATTAATATTTTCCATCGGCAAAACTTGTGAATATCCGCCCCCCGCAGCGCCACCTTTAATACCAAAAGTCGGTCCTTTTGACGGTTGACGATTAGTATTGATAACCTTCTTGCCTATTTTTGCCAATCCTTGACCCAAACCGATCGCAGTTACTGTTTTTCCCTCTCCTAATGGCGTAGGTGTAATTGCGGTAACCGTTATAAACTTGCCGAGAGGTTTATCTTTGAGCCTTTCCAAGATACTTAGATCAATCTTCGCCATATATTTTCCGTATAAGTCAATCTCATCTTCAAGAATACCCGCATCTTTGGCGACATCAATTATTGGCTTTAATTTAGCATTTTGTGCAATTTCAAGGTCACTTAACATAATCAACTCCTATGTGGTGTCCAACAAAAACTATTTACTAAGTGATCTTTACTACATAATCCAGTTAGAAAAGTCTTTGACAAGGATGATCACTAATCCAAGTCCAATGTGATATCCTACCCACTTTTTGATGTTATGAAGTATATTATATTAGCTTTTTCATGTCAAGATGAGTTTTGCCGTTTTGCCCGATTTCAGAGATTCTCAATTATGTGAAGCATTGTAAACCTTGACTAATTTATTTTATAGATATATAATTAAGTCAGTCATTTGGTTAAATAATTCTGTTAATTTTCTGATTTTATTAGGGATACTTGGTGATTATATTGAATAAACGTTTACAGATATTTTTAATGATTATTGTCATCTTTTTTTTCATACTGCTTGGTATACCTATTGGCGTAATACTTGGATATTGGAATAAACTTCCATCTTTGGATTCGTTGGAATATGAAAGCAAATCATGGCGTTTTCCATCTAAGGTTTTTTCCGATGTAGCATATATTTATCCGGAGACATCATATATAAGGCTTTTACAAAGATTGGAAAGATTGAACTATCAAATGACGAATGGTGAACCTACAAATCCCGGCGAATTTTCATTAGCTAACCCAGAAAGCAATGAAACAAATGAAATAAAGCTATATCTCCGTCGTTTGAGGTATCCTAGACTTGATCGTGAACCAATGCTTGTCGTTATCAAGATTGACAAAGGAAAAATCGTATCAATCAAAAATAAAGATGGGTTGCCCCTAAATGAGTTTATACTTGAACCAGAAGAGCTTGATGAATTCTACGGTGGAGAAGGAATTGACAGGGAAATAATCACACTTTCTCAGGTTCCAGATGATCTTCGTAATGCTTTCTTGGCTATTGAGGATAAAAGGTTTTATAAACATATAGGCATAGACCCTTATCGTATCGTTGGAGCAATAATATATGATATAAGACATAGAACAAGAGAGCAAGGCGGAAGCACAATAACCCAACAGTTAGCCCGTGATCTCTTTTTAACTAGGGAAAGAATAATAACAAGAAAGATTAAAGAATGGCTTATGGCTATAAAAATAGAGAGAAAATATACAAAAGACGAAATATTAGAAAGATACCTCAACAGAATTAACTTAGGTCGTATGGGGTCTAGGGAAATATATGGCGTAGAACAAGCAGCGAAATATTATTTCGGCAAACATGCTTGGGAACTATCATTGGCAGAATGTGCAACTTTGGCAGCGATTCCAAAATCTCCTACGAAAT
>DTPJ01000419.1 GCA_011334435.1 Candidatus Poribacteria bacterium
CCACTGGTGATGTGCTAAATAGTGATTTAGGTTCTCCGCTTAATGAACATGCACAAAAGGCTTTGATTAATATTTCCAAGGGTTATTCAACACCTTCTTATGATCTATGTCAATTATTAGCAGAGATAACGGGCGCAGAATCAGGAATTGTGGTTAATAATAATACCGCAGGCATATTGCTAACACTAAACACGATTTGCGACGGAAAAGAGATTATCATTTCAAGGGGCGAAATTGAAGAAACTAACGGGTCAAGACTAACCGATATTATAGAAAAGAGCGGGGCAAAACTAATATCCGTTGGGACAACTAATAAAACTCACCTATACGATTATCAGAGGGCAATAAGTGATAAGACAGGGGCAGTAATCAAAGTCAATAGATCGAATTTCCGCATCATTGGCTTTGTTGATCAAGTCACTTTGACTGACCTTGTCGGTCTAAAAGAGAAAGCTAATATTCCATTGATAGAGATAATCGGAAATGGCTGCCTTTTAGATTTGACGCAATTAGGGTTTCCAGAAGAGCCTTATGTGCCTTTAAGTATCAAAACTGGATCGGATGTTGTGTGTTTTAGCGGTGATAGGTTAATGGGAGGTCCTCAATCAGGTATAATAGTCGGCAAGTCAAGTTATATTTCAATAATGAAGGAAAATCCTTTTTATCATGCTTTAAAGCCAAACAAGCTTACAATTAGTTCATTATCTGCTACTTTGAAATCCTATCTTGACGATGATTTATTAAAACATAATATCACAGTTCAGTTTTTGTGCAGACCGATTGATGAGATCAAAAGTTTAAACAAAATATTGATGGAAAAGATCAGAGATAAAATGTCAAATTCAGTAATTTTGAGTTTGTCTGATGGTTACTCTAAAATAGGATCGTTTTCAATCCCACCTGAAAGATTTCCTACTGAATTTATCATTATAAGATCAGATAAACTAACGTCGAAAGAGATGTCGGAAAGATTGCGAATGCGAGATATTCCGATAATTGTAAATATAGATGAGGAAAGCGTTTCGTTAGACATGAGGTCGGTATTTCCCGACGAAATAGATGAGATAGCCAAAGCTTTAATAGAGTGTTTTGGTTGATCATCGTAAGAGGAGTATTGTTATGGCGAAGACATACAAAGTGGGTCTTGTAGGCTGTGGTGGTATGGGAAACCATCATTTGGCAACATTGAAACAACTCCCAGAAATTGAAATATCGGCACTTTGTGATATTATGCCTAATAATCTGGCAAAGGCGAGTGAAAAATACGGCGTTAAAGCTTGTTATCAGGATTACGAAAAGATGTATGGTGAGGTGAAATTGGACTTTATCATTGTCGCAACACAGACTCGGGGACATTGTGCGCCCACTGTTTCGGCACTTTCAAGGGGCATTTCAGTTATATGTGAAAAACCTATTGCTATAGACCTTGTAGAGGCAGACGAAATGGTTTCTACTGCTGACAAGACGGGTGCTAAACTTGCCATAAATCAACAGAATCACGTCAACGTCGGCATTCGCAAGGCACAAGCTATGATAAAAGACGGCGTTATAGGTGATGTCATTTTGGTTCGTGGACGCAACAAATCTGGACGAAAGAGCGGTAACGAGTTTATGGAGATGGGAACTCATATAACCGACATGATGATGTGCATCGGCGGTATTCCAGAATGGTGCTCAGGCACAGTTTATAATGAAAATCGGCTTGCTGAACCAAAGGATATTATGGAAGCTAAACAGATGTCACCAAATGATAGAGATTCTGGTCTGGTCATGGGAACCCGTGCAATAGCAACTTATGGCTTCAAGAGTGGATGTTTAGGTGAGATTCATTTTCTTGGTTATAAGCAAGGTATGAACTCAAACTATGGTATAGACATCCTTGGTGAAAAAGGACAGTTGGCATTCAGAGGGACGGGGGGATTAAAAGAAAATCTCTGGCATTTGCCTCGCCCAATGGAAGGCTTGCCATCTCAATTGTCCGATTGGAAACTTGTTGATACATCAGATATGGGCATTGAAGACCCATTAATTACTATGTATCGTCAATTTATCCATGCGATAGAGACAAATACTCAACCACCTAGCAGTGGAGAGGAAGGGCGTTTAGCTTTTGAGATGATTATGGGCATCTATCATTCTACTTTACAATGCGGACGTAGAGTAGAAATCCCAATTGCTGAACGTAGGCATCCATTAGCGTTGTATCAAACGAACATTAAGTAATAAACTAAAAAAGGAGAAATGGAATGGTAAAAATCAAAACCCTTGTATTTTCTGGCGGAGAAATTCACGATTATAAAGGCTGTGGTCAAGCAGCTATGGAGGCACTATCAGAAAGAGAAGAATTTGACCTTACATATATTGAAAACGACCTTTCTGTCTTAGTTGCCCCTAATCTTGACCCTTATGACCTTATAGTCTTTTATTATACTGTTGGTTCCATCACAGATGCACAGAAGAACGGCTTGTTAAATTTCGTTGCATCAGGCAAAGGCTATGCTGGATTTCACTCAGCAGCGGATTCTTTCAGAGATTGCCCCGAGTATAGAGCTATGGTAGGCGGTCATTTTATTACACACCCAGCATATAGGCAATTTCAGGTTAGCATTGTTGACAGCGATCATCCGATCACAAAAGATATGACTGAATTTTACGTCACTGATGAACAATATATATTGGATTACGATCCGAGAGTCCATGTATTAGCATCGGCACTTTGGAAAGGAAAAGCTATGCCTGTCGCTTGGATAAAACCATGGGGAAAAGGTCGTGTTTTCTACTTATCTTTGGGACATAATCCTGATTCTGCAAGGGATAAAAATTTCAAAGTCCTTCTCCAACGGGGCGCTATTTGGGCTGGCACACCCGTATAATGACTAAGCAGATCAATTTATTATGTAAATTTAAATCCCTCTAAATCTCCTGACAAGGGTAGTTTTTTCATAAAACCTCATAAAATA
>DTPJ01000034.1 GCA_011334435.1 Candidatus Poribacteria bacterium
TATGAAAAGTTCATTATAAAAGGCAATAAAAATGCGGATTTAGCATTTTGAACCTGTTGGTAAATTGATGAAACTTGTATGTAGAAAATATATGGTCTTGCTTGAATTTATTGCCAAAGAACCTGCATCCCAAAGGAGATTAAACTATGAAAAAGACAATTGAAAACCGAATAAAAGCATTTATTGGTAAAAGCTATGCAAGTAATAGAGGAAAATTCTATCTTTTATTTGTATTATTGATGGTGACATTGCTTATAAATGGCTGTGTGAATAAATCCGATCCACTATCACCTCAAAGCAATTTGTTGATTTCAGAAAGAAATTTTTGTGTTGATTTTGCCCCAAATCCAGCTTATACGCTAATCAGTGGTTTTGAAGAGATGGGAAAAATTGCAAAAATAGATAGAGGGCGGATAGTCCCTGTAGCAATTGCATCTGATGAGAGAATTAGGGATTTCGCTTTGGGTGTGGAATACATAATTCCTGGGTTCGCTGATGTGTATGCTCAGACTGGTGTTATATGGGCAAAGGCGGCAGCAGTAGGATGCACTTGGGGCGATATTGAGCCACAGCCACCAATAGCTGGTAAGCACTCATATCACTGGGATGTAGTTGATCGTGTCCTGTTAGAATACCAACAGGCAGGATTTCAGCATTTCCACATATATGTCCGCTGTATGAACCGATGGGCATCCAGTAAACCAATCAAACCAATTGGCGGTGGCAGTTGGCTTCCAAAGCCGGAATATATGGAAGATTATAAGGCTTTTCTAAGGGCATTTGTCCAACGATACGACACCAATAATCCTAACCATGCGCCCGGTTTGCTCTATCCAGTGGAATACTGGGAGATTGAGTCAGAATGGGGAACAGGGTTTTGGCAAGGGACGTTGGTAGAATATCTGGAACTATTGAATATAGCCTATCCGACCATTAAAATGGCAAACCCTCGTTCAAATGTGATTCTAATAGGATTCTTTTTAGCTGGTGTCTTTGAAGGACATCCTGACCCTCGCGAGATTCCCAACACATTGGCTATGATGCCAGCACAACAAAGGCGCAATACTGAACGTTATTTTGCGGACATAAAGGAATTGCTTGCCCATCCAAATCTCTTTGACGTAGTGGAATTTCATTCTTTAAGCGATTGGAGTGAAATCATCGGTATGTCACGCTTCCTGCGTCAAACGATGCATCAATATGGCTATGAGAAGCCCATTTGGGTCGGTGATGTTAATTGCACCGCTTCACCGCTTGTGTTTTGGGGCATACCTGTCCCTCCATACACACAAAAACAAAAGCCTGCAATAGATATTACGCTTCAAGCTCTTGCTAATCCAAACCATCCACGTCACGAGGAAGTTGAGATGTGGCTTCGTGCCGAACAATCCGAAGGGCTGGTCAAGAAAACGGTGCTTGCAATGGCTGAAGGGTTATCTGGCATTAATATCGGTAATCTAAAAGATGAACCAATTTTTGGCGTCCTTCCTCAAATCACTGGCACAACAGCTTTTCAAGGACTTATTGAAACAAGAGGATTTCCGCCCGGACCAGGAGAACCTCGTCCACCATATTATGCTTTAAAACTGTTGGCAGAAAAATTATCGGGATTTTCAAAGGTGATTCCACTCAATATCGGCGAGGGAATTTACGCCTATCAGTTCACTGTGCAAGGACAACCAATTTATGTGCTTTGGTATGATGACGGAAAACGGTATCTTCCGGGCGATGCTAAGCCGACAATACAAGTGGAAATCCGTTTACCACAGCGTCAGTATCTACTGACAGAAACACCAATAACAATAGATGGGCTACAAACTCAAGTGGTTATGCCTTCTCGCGGGATTTTGAAACTACGGATTGGAACTGTACCGCTGTTTTTAGAGCCGATCAATGAAGGAATGAAAACATTATAAGTTTCCCCCTTCAGATCAAAAAAAGCTATGAGGAAAATAACCAAAAATCATAAAAGTTATGCAGGTAATAGATGGGACTTTCACCTTTTGTCTGTGTTATTAATGGTGGTAGTGCTTATAAACGGCTGTGCTGAAGCATCTAATCCATCATTATCTCAAAATGACCTGCCAATTTCAGAAAGGAACTTTTATATTGGGCTTGTCCCTAATCCAGCTCATGCACCAAATAGCAGTTTTGATGACATCGTAAAAGCCTATGAAGAAACAGGAAAAATTGCAGAAATAAGTATGGTATGGGTTAAAAAGCAAGGAATTGGACAATACGAATTGCTAAAACAAAATCAAGTGATAACAGGAGTTAGAGTTTATGGATTAAAACCATTTGTAACACTTAATTTTGCTACAATAAAACAAGGTCACAACGGATTAGAATATGTTGTTGATGCACCAGAGGGCATTACTCCAAGCCTATCTGACAGCCAATTTAGAGAAACATGGAAAAATGAGGCGAAAAATATCGCACAGGAATTTAAACCTGAATACTTATCACTTGGTAACGAAATAAATGATTATTTTTATCTTCATCCAGAAGACCTTAATTCTTATTTATCCTTAGTTGATCAAACATATTCTGTGATAAAACAGGTATCACCTAACACGAAAGTTTTAGTTGTTTTCTCTTACAACCATTTGATTGAAAATAATCAATGGGATTTATTCCAAAAATTCAATAGCAAAGTTGATCTGATTGGGCTAACGACTTATCCTTATCAAAGATTCACAAGCCCTGACTTGATACCAAACGATTATTATTCAAAGCTGAAACAGTATATAACCAGGCCAATCGCTTTTACGGAAATTGGATGGAGTTCCACTGGGACAAATACGGAAAAAACTCAGGCTGATTTTCTTTTGAAATTTTTGGAATTAACAAAGGGTCTTAATATTGAAATGGTCAACTGGCTTTTTCTACACGAAACAACTTTAAGCGGGGTTATCAGTTACGTCTCCAATCCAGATGTTACAACAATTGCTTTGAAAA
>DTPJ01000528.1 GCA_011334435.1 Candidatus Poribacteria bacterium
AAAAGAAAAGAGAACCCCAAGGGGACTCACTATTATCTTACCACATTCTTATCCTTTCGAAAATATAGTTGAGGAATTTCTGGGGAATTTCTGATACAAGGGAGATTTAGAGGGATTTTCTAATTAATATGCAATTATAATTTGTAAATTGTCCAAAGTTTAGTAATTTTAAGAGTCTGATTCTACGACTTGAAGCAACGCAGACATATATCCAATAGCAAAAGCCCTGCTAATGTATGACCATGGTAAGTCATTAGTCATGTGTGGAACATGGTCAGGTATAAGTATTCCTTTAAATCCGACCTCTTTGTATGTCTTCATGGCTTTATACATGTCCACATCGCCCTCATTTATGAAGGATTCCTTAAATTTAGGGACAGACCCAATGACATTTCTGAAATGGACATATAGTATTTTTTCTCCGCCGAAATATCTTATAACGGAATAGACATCTTCTCCCATCTCTGCCCATGTTCCTTGACAGAATTCAAGACCATGACAAGGGCTTTTTATGATATCCATAGCTCTCTTGAAATTTTCAAAATTCCTAAAAATCCTCGCAATTCCCCCAAGAGATTCTACTGGTGGGTCGTCAGGATGAATGCCTAATTTGATCCCTGATTCTTCTGCGACGGGAATTATTGCCTTTATAAAATAAGTGTAATTGTCCCACATCTCCTCATCAGTATAAACCCGTCCATGTGTAAGCGGTCTTTGCTTTGCGACTTCATAGTCAAAAGCAGTGGCTATCGCTCCACCTCGCACAGGTTGAGGATCTGTCCGCCAGACAGAATTTGGCATCCAATGATAGCCAAATATAGGGACACCAGCTTTTCCCATATTATGTATCGTCCATTTCATATTCTCAAGCTGTTCTTCGCGTCCGGGCAAGCCAAGCATAATTTTATCATAGAAATGCGTCGGCACATTTTCAATCGCCCCAAATCTCAAACCAACATTTTCTATTTGTCTCCGAAGTGCCAAAATATCCTCATATTCCCAACGTCTGTCGCCGGGAAGCTTTGGGTAATGTATTATAACGTCTTGGACGCCAACTTGTTTAATAAAATTGACACGTTCCTCAGTGAGTTCATTAAATTGACCGAAACCAAGTCGCATCGGAAGTTCCTGCATCCTTATACTCCTTATTATAGTGGATTACTTTATCCAAATGAGTATTGCCCTCATAGGTGTCATAGAAAGATATAAAGTATTGTCTTCTAATTTGATCTGTTTTCCTGTGATAGCGTTATTAGCAGATTTAAGTTTGCTAATGTTCAATGACCCGCTATTTATGGAGATTTGCCCTTGTATCTCCTGTTGTGATAGATTTGAGGCAACCATCAAAATCTCGCTATTTTTCATATAAAAACTGACTTTTATTGATTCGGAATTTGTCGTGATGAATTCCTGATTTCGCCAATAAGGATACCATTTAGCTTCACTTACACCAAAATCAGACATCGCCTTCCAAATGTTAGAGATTAACTCTAACTGCTTGCCAAATCCACCCGGACGGACACAGACGTCGTGAAGCAATGTAAAAGCAAGTGCATGCTCAAAAGTCCAATGAGGATGCCTTTCATATACAAGAAATTCACAAGGCACACCAAAATTTTTCCCCATAAATTCAGCTCTAAATGCGGAAAGCGGTAACTTTTCAAGTGTCCCTTCTGCTAATTCACCACCTCCAAATTGTTCTCCATCCCAATATGAGTCGCAAAACGCTAACGTTGGAGTGACGCAACAAGTGCTTTGATGGGGATTGACAAGCCCTCCTTTTGGGTGGATAAGTGCATACAGACGTCTCATCAGATTTCGGACTGCAAATATTGGATATGTAGGTTTTAAATTTCCTTCCGCGTCTCTATATCCACAGCCATGACGTTCATTTGCACATGCCCAAGGTTCTATTGTCCCATCAAGATAAACGCCGTCAAACCCATAGCGGTCAATTGCTTTGGCGATTCCGTTGACGAAGTAATCCTGCCATACGCTATTATAGCAGACTATATAGTCACGTTGTTCTGGTTGACGATGGTATCCGCCAGTAACTCCGCCTTGCGGTGTTTTCACAAGCACATCATCAGAAAGCCTTCCCCATTCAGGAGCAAGTGTTGATATTTCATATCCAAAGTATAGCAAAAGTTTTATCCCGCGTTTATGACATTCAGTAATTAATTGCCTCAGTTCAGTTTTATATGTCGTCTCCCAATAGTTTTGAATAGGTGTCCAATGCTCGTGGAATACAAGTGTTTTAACCCCTAATTTAGCCATCTGATCAAGCACGGTTTCTGAACTTCCTTCTTTAACAGGCTTTTTTTCAATGCCATAATTCCCACCGTGACATATATGCCAATCATGGAAATTTTTAGGGATAGGCTTTATCGGTGTTGCTTGGAATCCAAAGGTAAAAGTTAATGGCAATCTTTTCGGTTGAGACTCAATCATAAGAAGACGTAATACTACTTCATCTTCTTGTTTTACTATTTCTATATATCGTTTTTCATCTTTTGGTTGCCAGCCTTTATCTGATTCAGTAAACCAACTTAACCCGCCTTCTTCCCAGCCTAACCAGACAAAAGGTCTGAATGGTAAATTCATACCATCTTCGGGAATTGCCCCGCTATTTTCTGCACTTCCCAATCTTCCGGGCCAATAATGATAAAGAGTTGCTCGCTCTTTATTTAACGGAATTTCCAGCCACAGCTTATCTATCTTTGGTGATGCTCCCTCTTGGGGCATGATCACCATATCTATACGCATCATGCCGTCATACTCTACTTGTATGGTTGTATTTATGATTAATGAATTGTTTGCCTGCCAACCGAAAAGTGTAGTTTGTGCCTTGCTTTTATTGAATAATGATATGCCTTTTCGTTCCCATAACACTTCGTTTCCATCAACAGTCCCTATTAATCTAATTGGGGATGCTAAAATTTTCTCACC
>DTPJ01000737.1 GCA_011334435.1 Candidatus Poribacteria bacterium
TATAGGCGTTAAGTTAAGGGAAAAACGTTATTTTTAATATGAGATAATGTTGTTTTTAGCCCCGAAGGGGCGCCATATTTATAGAAACGATAAACGCCAAAATACAAAGCTCCAGCGGAGCGAAATATGATGGGGAAATATGCCGCTCCTGACGGAGCTAAAAGATTTTTCATTTATGTGTTTTCTATAAATATATCACCCCTTCGGGGTTGAAAATCCTTAACTTAATGCGTATGGGTTACTGGGCTGAAGTCCCAGCTATTCCTGGTTGTGCTACTCAAGGCGATACAATTTTGGAATTGATCCAAAATCTTTATGAAGCAATAGAAGCATGCTTAGAAGCGAAAACAATGGTATAATCTATCAAAGTATAAATTATTGGGAGTTATATATGCACCTTCTATATCAAACAATCAAAGAGATAATAGATACAGGACGGGTTGGCGTGCCTGTGTTTGTCAGATTCATCGTTCAAACAACACCAATTGACGAACAAATAATAGATATACTTGCACAAACCCTTGTTATGACAGGGTCATGGTTAGGATCAATACCTGCGAAAATTTACGTTCAACACAGAGAAAACACCGCTCAGATTACCGCAACCGCTGAATATACTGGCGGTCAGACTGCAATAGTAAGTATCAACATTTCTACTGAATTTGCCTCTCGTATTGATCTTATGTTGCTTGGCAATAAAGGCGCCCTATATCACGATGGAGAAGCTATGCCGACAGGATTTGATCTTGGCGTGGAATCTATGACTATTCCTAAATGGCTTATAGACGTTATTGAACGTTCATTATTCACAGGGGAGCCGATCATTATAGGGGAGGTGTTAGATTTTGACTAAACCTTATGGAGTCTTGCTTGTCTCTGGAATGATGACACATCAAGAGAATTATGCGGATTTTTTCGCAACAGACCCAAGATGTAAGCTGATCGCAGTAACAGATGAGCCAGACATTCCCGTTAGGCGATATGAACTTAACCGTAGATTTGCCGAAGAAAGAGGATTGCCTTATATAGAAGATATTGACGTTGCCTTGTCTCGTGATGATGTCAATATCGTTAGTATCTGTGCAGAACATGAAAGGCGAGGGCGAGTTGCGGTGAAATGTGCAAAAGCGGGAAAGCATCTCTATCTTGATAAACCTATGACTTGTAGCATCTCAGATGCAGATTCTGTCGTATCTGCGGTTGAATCGGTCGGCGTCAAAAGTCAAGTTTTCAGTTTTGTCCATCAATCTTGGGCTAAATCTGCGAAAGAATCGCTTAAATCTGGCGCTGTCGGCGAACTTATAGCAATTCATTGTGATGTGATGTTTGCCAAAGGATATGCTGGGGATTCTCCTCTCGGCAAACCGCGTAAGCAAGACCCATATCCAAAACGATTTACGTTCATTGATTCCAAACGTGAACTAAGGGCAACAGGTGTCTATTCCGTCGGATTAATAAGATGGTTGACTGAATCTGAGATAAAAACGGTCTTTTGTTTGACGGAAAACTACTTCTTTGAGGAACATAAACGAAATGATGTAGAGGATTTCGGATTGCTTGCTATGACGCTTGAAAACGACGTTATCGCAACCGTCTCTGCTGGAAGGATCGGATATACAAGCCATCCGTCACATGGTCCTATGAGAGTTCATTTGGTAGGCACAAAAGGCTTAATGACGTTTGATGCAGGCAGACCACGTGTAGAGGTTTGGACAAGCGAACCGCCATGGACTCCACCAAAGATAAACCCAGAAGACCCAATGGGATTTTGGAATAGCACATACAAAGGGGCAAGACCAAAAGGGACATGGATACCAATAAAAGCTAAAAATCGTCATTCCAACGATGTTGGATATTTTATTGATTGCATAGAAAATGATACCGAAAGCGAAGTTTCCGCTAAAGATGGTGCAGCACAAGTTGAGGCATTGATGGCGGGATACATATCTGCGTCAAAAAATAGCGTTATTTCGCTTCCTATCCCAAGAAATATTAAGGAAGTGTGAACTATGGAGAAAAATTTATTTGATAATGAAAATTTTCTATTGACCATATTTAACGCAATGCCAGTTCCAATAACGATCGTTGACTCGGACGTCAAAATCGTGTTTTTTAATCAATCCGCCTTAGATTTAGTCGCTGATAGTGATGTAAAAATAGTCAGAAAACGAGCAGGAGAGGTTTTTCATTGCATTAGGTCTATTGAAAAAGGTTGTGGACGGTCTGAATTCTGCAAAGACTGTGTGATCAGGAGTTCGGTAAATGAATCTATGAATGGAGCAAAAATATTTCGCAAGCAGACTGCATTAACTTTCATCAAAGATGGTAAAGAATCAGAAGCATTTTTCTTAATCACTACTGCACCATTTGACTATAATGGCGAAAAATTCGTTATACTTACGATTGAAGATATAAATGAACTAATCCAACTAAAAAGCTTAATACCGATATGTGCAAAATGTAAAAAGATACGAAATGATGACAATTATTGGGAAAATGTTGAATCATATATTAGCAAACATCTTGACATTTCTTTTACTCATGGTATCTGTCCTGATTGTTTGAAGGAACTTTATCCAGAGATCGCTAAAAAGATGAATATTAAATGAACTTAAAAAATTACTAAACTTTGGACAATTTACAAGTTATAATCGCATATTTTAGTTAGAAAATCCCTCTAAATCTCCCCTTTTCAAAGGGAGACTTTTTGTGCTTTTCCTTTTTCAAAGGGAGACTTTTAGGAATCCCCCTCAAAGATTTTTATTTATGTGTTTTCTATAAATATATCACCCCTTCGGGGTTAAAAATCCTTAACTTAATGCGTATGATTTGGTTAGCTAACAGCATTTTTAACTCAAAATTGTCCAAACATTAGTAAAAAATTAATTTGAAGGTTTTTCACTTCAAAAAAGCGATATAAAGGATTTTTTAGCATGAAAGAAAACA
>DTPJ01000390.1 GCA_011334435.1 Candidatus Poribacteria bacterium
TAAGATCAGGCGTCAAATATGGATGCGGATGCGTATTCTGTTCACGTCCATAAGATGTCTCTGAATGACATATTATCGCAGTTTTTCCTGTTTTCATTGAACCGATTATAACATCTTTGGTTCTGGTGTCATCGCAGGAGAAAAACCTTCCGTCAACAGAAGTCCCGACATGGTTAAGCCAATAACCTTTACAGACAACCCTTGCAGGTTTTCCTGCACTTACAGCTAAAAGGTTGCCTTTCTCTGGTGCAAAATTATCTGAGGCAACAACCGTAAGCAATATCTCCTTAGTATCGCCTATCCACGCTTCATGCCCTGTCGCAGGTGTAGTATATGGCTTGCCAACCATAAGCTCAGTGCGTTTATGGCTATTAACATCAAGAATATATAATGTTGCACCCTCTTCGCCAACTAATTTTATCAATTTCCCTGTCTCATCTATTTGACCGCCACGATTATGCTGAACCATAATATATTTGCCTTCTGATGGCTCAAATTGTGGATGAGGATTGAGTATATATGGGTCTGTGTCAATGATCTCACGAGTGCCTTTCGTCAGATCAACGACTTCAATGCCGAACATAGTAAATTTATCATCTACGGTCACACCATAGGCATAAAAATTGCCATCAGGTGAGACCGTTCCTAAACTTCTCATTTTCGGTCTTTTCTCAAATATATGGACAACATCAGATTTGCCAGAGGCAAGATTTAATTTGACTAACTCTATAAGGTCTTTATCAGCATGTCTGAGATAATAGAATATCCCCTTGTGTGTAATTGCTGTTCCAGATATGCCCGCAGTGCCTCGTCCAATTATATGTGTTTTCCATGTTCCAAGTTCACAGATGACATATTCAGACCTATTGCGATCATGTTCAGGGTTATTTTGCGAGAATACAAAATATCTTGAATCCGCAGAACAATATGGAATCTCGCAATAGATATTGGACTTTGATAATGCGTCATCTGTAATTTGGTAAATAGTAGAGCCAGTATCCTGTTGAAAAGATTTTATTGACATAGAATCATCCTATTCATTTTTAATTTTGCCCCAAAGTGAAGCAAGTTTTGCCTTAGAGTCAACTGCGGACTTAATAGGGCTTGTGTTATCCTTGAAATAATCAAATTCAACCACTAAGTCCCCTGCTCCGCTATCAACGCCACCGTATATGCCGACCTCATAAGGTGCGTTAAATGGGAAAGATGTCGTTCCTATTTCTTTCCAGTCCTCATTTTCAGCAGTTTTATAATATGAAGTGCATTTATCTTTTTCTCTCTTTAATCTAAGCCAAAGTTCTGCCTCGCCTGTTGTTGGTCTATATCCTGCCACATTTCCTGTAAGCCCATCACCAGATTCTGTGCATTTCTTCTGAAATTGGATTTGAGCGGTCTTATCTGCATGCATCCATAGTTTCAGTTTTACCCAGTTATCGTCTTTTGGGGACTTAGCGACTATGCCCGCGATGTCAGAAGTGTTATTTCCCCATTTAGCCTTCATGTGTGTTTCAATGTCAAACGGCTCGTCAGCTATTTCCTGATATAACCTTGCAGAAGCATCTGAACACCATAGATTCCCACCAAAAACGCCTTCTATATGAAGCCAACCTTTAACGGTCTTTCCAGCATCCCATTTTTTCGGCTCTTTTTGCCACTTAAAAACGGGACTGATATTAGGTCCGTTGAAGTCATCAGGAGTGACCATCGCTGACCAAGAATCAGATATATACAAGCAAAAAGTAAGACAGACAAACAATGAAATTAAACATAAAAAACTTTTAACCTTCATTATAAAACCCCTCCTTTTTAGGTAAGAACACAACAACTTAATAGCCAACAATTGAACCGAACTAATTTTATCTTTGGTAAAACCAGACATAAACATTTTAAAAAATTTCTAATTCTAAATCAATAAAAAAATGCCCAGTTTCGTTTTTTTATTGTGCATTATGTGCTATAATGTAAGCTATAAAGAGGATAATTCATGGATCGTGTAATTTTAGGCGAAAAGGAGAGTTTTATATGAAAGAAGTAAGATGGGAAAGGATGTTTCCAGACCAATTAGAAAAAGCCTTTGATGAATGTCCTGTTATATATTTCACTTATGGTCTATGCGAACCTCATGGTCCCCAAAATGTGCTTGGACTTGATGCCCTAAAAGCTCATGGCATAGCTTGTGAGACGGCGAGAAAATACGGCGGGATAGTCGCTCCCATAGATTTTTGGCATATACATGATATTGCTGGATGTGCCTTATGGGGCAAAGATGCCATCGGTGAGGTTAAACATAAATGGCTTACCGCTGTTCCGCCATCGCATCATTTCAAAGGCGTATGCTATCATATTCGCACTGCTGACGTGCTTGGCGCCCATGCTGCTATACTACTGACAGGTCATTATGGTCCTAATTGGCAAGATTTAAAGATGCTTGTTGAATTAATTCAGCCCTTCGTTGGGACAAGGCTATATGGATTGCCTGATTTTGAGGCGAATATTCCGGGATTTGATAACGATAACAGTAGTGGAGGCGATCATGCAGGCAAGGTTGAGACATCTCTGATGATGGCTCTTGATCCCTCATGTTCTGATATGACACGGTTACCATCAAAAGACGATCTCGGCAAACATTGGGCGATGGGCAGAAATGCCTATGAAGCGAATAGACGTATTGGTGAACGCATGGTCAACGATGAGGTTGAATATCTCGGCAAAAAAGTCAAAGAATTACTCGCAGAATACGATCGCTTAAAGCCAGAGCATAAATTCAGAACGTTTGATGATGTTGATAAGTTCTGGAATGAGGTCATGGCTGATAAAGTAAAAGATTTCGCCTGTATGAAGTTAGATTTCAGCGGACAGGGAAAGACAATACCAGAAGATTCTGTATGGTTTGAAAACTGGCAAAGCAAAGGTTAATAATAAATTTATAGGTTTAATGAATTCTCA
>DTPJ01000507.1 GCA_011334435.1 Candidatus Poribacteria bacterium
AAAAACATTGATTCCTTACTTCAATCAGCCCAAGATGCAAAGAAGAAAACAGCAGAGGAGGTTTCTATCCTTGAAGAAGAAATTAATGAAAAGATGCAGGAATTGGCAAAAATTAGACAGGACTTTGAAAATATTCAACAGGTCTTGCTACCTGTCGTTTTGAAAGGATAAGCTAAAATGAAAGATCAGACAAAAAATGATATTTCTAAAAAGACCGCTATGAAATTCATAGTTTTAGTTGGGATTGTCAGTCTTTTCGCTGATATGACTTATGAAGGGGCTCGCAGTATTACAGGACCATTTCTTGCTATACTCGGTGCTACTGGGACTGCGGTAGGATTTATCGCAGGATTTGGAGAATTGATCGGCTATGGTTTGAGACTTGTCTCTGGCTATATAAGCGATAAAACAGGGAAATATTGGACGATAACAGTTTTGGGATATTGTATTAATCTTTTATCTGTCCCTTTATTGGCACTTGCTGGACGATGGGAGATAGCCGCTGTTTTGATAGTCGCGGAGCGAATGGGAAAAGCTATCCGTAACCCTCCTAGAGATGCTATGCTTTCACACGCTACCAAAAGCGTCGGACGCGGCTGGGGCTTTGGATTACATGAGGCTTTGGATCAAATAGGGGCGGTATTAGGTCCTCTTCTTGTAACTATGGTCCTTTATCTTAAAAAAGGATACCAAACAAGTTTTGCAACCTTACTTATCCCAGCTGGTTTAGCTTTGGGTGTTCTCATAACTGCACGAATACTTTATCCTCGTCCTCGTGATTTTGAGATGACATCAATTAAAATAGACAGTAAAGGTTTTCCAAAGATATTTTGGCTTTATCTTTTAGGTATAATCCTCATCGCTGCTGGATACGTTGATTTTCCATTAATCGCATACCATTTCAAAAAGCTATCAATTGCCTCTGACAACTGGATCCCTATCTTTTACGCTGTTGCTATGGGAATTGACGCCATTTCTGCGTTGATATTCGGGAGATTGTTCGATCGTATAGGTATTTCAATTCTTATCGTTGTTTCTCTTTTATCATCGCTTTTTTCTCCGTTGGTATTTTTTGGAGGTTTTTATCTTGCACTTTTAGGAATGGCAATATGGGGAATTGGTATGGGCGCTCAGGAGTCCATTATGAGGGCTGCTGTTGCTAATATGGTTCACCCAGACAAGAGAGGTTCTGCTTATGGCATATTTAACACTGGATACGGGCTGTTTTGGTTTCTTGGCAGTGCCTTAATGGGTGTCCTCTATGATGTATCAATTCCGTTCCTTGTGGCATTTTCAGTTGTTATGCAGATTGGCTCTATTCCATTGATTATGTTAGTCAGAAAGCAATTAAAATAGATATTTAATCTGTTGAGACTTTATGTTAGCTTCAGTCGGAGAAATTATATATGAACGCTGATATTACCCCAATGATTGTAGGCTTATTAGTGATGATCTCAAGTCTTATTTCGCTGAGGCTTGGGCTCTCTGTGGCTATAATTGAAATAATATTAGGTGTGATCGCAGGAAACTTTGGGCTTGCGACAGAGGAATGGATGTCTTATTTAGCAAGTTTCGGCGGAATAATACTAACTTTTCTTGCAGGAACAGAGATTGACACTAAGCTTATGAAGGAGAGATTCAAAGAAAGTTTCCTTATAGGTTTTCTATCTTTCTTAGCCCCATTTGTTGGCTCTTCAGCATATACATATTTCGTCGCTCATTGGAGTATTAAAGCGTCCCTGATTGCAGGGGTTGCATTATCTACAACTTCTCTTGCAGTGGTTTACTCCGTCTTAGTAGAGACAGGTTTAGCGAAAACAGAGATCGGCAAGTTACTTATGTCTGCAACATTTATAACTGATATGGGGACTGCACTTGCTCTGAGCATACTTTTTGTTAAACCCACACTTTATACCGCCATATTCATCTCTGTTTCTTTGAATGTGATATATTTTGCCGATAAATTTTCGCATTACATGTTTACTAATCCAAGATGGAAAAACAAAGTCATAGAACCTGAGTTAAAGTATATATTTATGCTTCTCCTTGTTTTTATGTATTTTGCTAATTTAGGAGAAGGGCATGCTGTCCTGCCTGCATTTGTATTAGGATTGCTTATGTCAAGACATTTCTCTGAAACATCTGAAACCAAAGTTGTAAGAAATAGGCTAAGGACAGTTGCTTATGCTATAATAACTCCTATTTTCTTTATCGTTGGTGGTCTAAGAGTTTCTTTGCCTATGATCCTTTCTGCATTTGGACTTTTCGCTGTCCTCTTTGCGGTAAAGATATTGACAAAATTTGTTGGTGTCTTTTTTCTTGCAAAAAAATATATACCTAATGGAAGCATGTACACAACACTTTTGATGAGTACTGGCTTGACTTTCGGAACTATATCAAGTGTGTTTGGATTAAATTCAGGATATATAGATCAGGTGCAATATTCAATTTTAATAGGAGTTGTTCTTGCAAGTGCTGTTATACCTACGTTTATCGCTCAAAAATGGTTTATGCCAGTGCAAGATGAAGACTTATTAGAAATGGATAACAACGGAAAATAAACGTTCTATCTTGCCAGTATCTTTTAAAAATTTCTTAACTTTAGAATAATCTTTCCAATTTAATTTGTAATTTCTTACTAATATTCATTCATCTCTATACAGTCTCGTATCCATTCTAAATTAGCGAAAAGCCATTTCTAATCAAGTCCTATATCATTCTAACATAAGACACGTAAAATAAAAATTGTAAGATTGCCGAATTGCTAGAAATTCCTAGAAATTCCCTAGAAATTTCCTAGAAATTCCCAAATTCCCCAACTATATTTTCAAAAGGATAAGAATGTGGTAAGATAATAGTGAGTCCCCTTGGGGTTCTCTTTTCTTTTTTTCTTTTCTCTTATTAAATAAAACTTAATAATATCAAGGGTTT
>DTPJ01000023.1 GCA_011334435.1 Candidatus Poribacteria bacterium
AATCTTTTGGCAAGCGGTAGCGAAGACGGAACAATAAAACTTTGGGATGCCAAAACACGATTAGGGATAGCAACCTTTAAAGGTCAAACAGGAAAGATTAACTCGTTAAGTTTCAGTGCAAATGGAAAATTTCTCATAAGCACTGATTCTGATAATACCTTAAAACTATGGGACCCTAAAACATATCAAGAATTAGCAACCTTAAAAGGACGCCTTGATTGGTCATTATCTCCTAACTTCACACCAGACATGACTCTTGCCCCTAAAAGACGCGCATTTACAGAAACCCTAAAACTCAATGATCTAAGACTTGCCAATCCTAACGTGCTAACTGGTGATACCACAACTATTGAAGCTTTATCAATTTATAGTGGCGACGAGACTGCCTTAAAACATGTATGGACAACAAATGCTGGAATGATACAAGGATCGGGAAATAAGGCGACTTATAGGGCGCCAGAAAGACCCGGAACGTATTCGGTTAATGTCAGGGCAACTGACGGTGCAATCTCATCTGAGAGAACCGCTGAGATCAATGTAGAACAGGGAAAATCTGAATCGTCTATCTTGCTTTCTAACAATACACATTGGCCTGCGAAAGAATTCAAAGATAAACTGTCTTATAACGTGAATATTACAAGAATTCCAGAAACAAAGGTTATTATTCATTTTGATATAACACAAGACAAAGATAAATTTGACTCATTTCTTATCATTGAAATAGATGGAAAAGTTGTCCTGCAAGATATGGCAATAGGAAATGAACAACCATCAACAGGTATCAGAACTATCAGAGACATTGATGTAACTAATATAATAAAAGAACCAAGAAGATATACGGTTACATTTTATATGCGACCCGGCGATAGGACAGAAAACGGCTGGCTTATGAACGAGGCGAGGATCATCGGTGTTGAAGGATCGGTTGAGTAAGATATAAATGGATAATTTGACAATACATGCCAACGCAAAGATCAACCTGTTTTTAGAGGTTTTAGATAAAAGGTCTGATGGTTACCATAATATAGAGACAGTCTTTCAGTCAATAGACTTGCATGATACTATTATATTTAAAGAAAAAAAGTCAGGTATATCAATCAATTGTGATAATAAAGATTTACCTTTGGATTCATCTAACCTAATAGTTAGAGCCTATGAACTTCTGCTTAAAGAGAGTGGAAAAAACTATGGCGTAGATATTCAATTAATAAAAAGAATACCAATAGGAGCAGGTCTTGCAGGTGGAAGTGCTGATGCTGGTGCAACTTTAATTGGACTAAACGAACTTTGGAAGTTAGGTTATGACATAAATGACCTTATTGAGTTGGGAAAGAAACTCGGTGCAGATGTCCCTTTTTGTATGATAGGCGGGACTGCTATTGGAAAGGAAAGAGGCGATTTGATAACCAGGCTCAAACCTCTCTCCGATGTTTATGTTGTTGTCGCTAATCCGGGATTTGAGGTCTCAACTGCTTGGGCATATAAAAGCCTTGCAGATTTAGGGTTGACGAGAAACAGAAAAAATGATAATATAATAATAGAAAAAATTAATGAAGGCAATATATTAGCAGTTGCAGAAAATCTCTATAACGCATTTGAAGAGATAGTTATAAAAAAGTATCCAATTGTCGCAGAGATAAAGTCAGATATGATAAGTCTCGGTGCTTTGGGTGCTTTAATGACGGGCAGTGGTCCAACAGTTTTTGCCTTAACAGAAGATATAGCTATTGCACAAAATATTAAAGACCATTTTGAAAGGCATATTAAATTTTGCACAATAGCAAAGACAACAGATCATTCTATCACAAGATCATAATGGGGGATCGCCAAGCGGTAAGGCACGGGCCTTTGGAGCCTGTATGCGGGGGTTCGAATCCCTCTCCCCCAGCCATCTCAATCATCAATCCTTCTTAGAAATTGCAAAACAGATTTTTCATCATCAGGCACAGGTATTCCCATAAAGCGATTAACAGAACGTAAAGCTAACCAATATTCCCTTAAATCGTTGCCGGGATAATGTGCCCTATATGAGTCGCGATCAGTCAACTGTCCTACAGGACCAAACCAATAGCCATCGCTTGCGGGATGCGATCCAAGCCGATATGCCTGATCATATAATTGAAAGACATCGCGAGTGTAACGTTTATCGGCTTTTTCTTTGCTGTCAATTGTCAACCAAATCCCACCTAATACCTTGTAATTGATATTTAATCGGTCAAGCTCTTTTCTTAGTTCCTCATATCCCGGTTCCCAACCGCTTCTTTCGGGTTTACTTCCATAACTAGGGGCGCATGCGTAAGTGCCTTCCATAAGGACAAAAAACGGTGCTTCTTCCGTAGCTGTGCCGATTGCCATGCCAATATCATACCAATAATCTGGCGCCTCTGGCAATTTGCCAAATACAAACTTTGGATTAATAGCGTGGACTTCTTCTGCTAATTTCCTGTATTGCTCAGTAAATCGCTTGATCACAAGATTACGATACTCCGCAAGTAAAGGCGGATTTTGCGATTCAAGCCATTTTACTCTCTCTGATGGTTTTATATCGGGCTTTTTGACGCCTATATACTCAATGAATTTCTCCCAGCAATCGTCACAATAACAGATATTGATATTTGGATAGACAGCGTATTGTTCAGAGTCAACAAAAAATCCGACGATGTTAGAATGTTTCAAAGACATTTTTACGGTATCAAGGACAGGTTTTCGTATAGTAAATTCCCAAAAAGGTTCAGAAAACGGACATGCAGCAGTTGAAATCTGTCCCATTTCATTCATAGCGGAACGACAACTGGGTATTAGATGAGGTATTCCCCATGCGTAACCTAATCCAATTAAGTTAATTCCCTGTTCCTTGGCATATTCGTTTACTTTATCTTCTTTTGATCCCCCACCGACCAATGCGGATAC
>DTPJ01000690.1 GCA_011334435.1 Candidatus Poribacteria bacterium
CGAGATAGATATATCAAAGATAAGTATTAGAGGTCTATCCTTAAACGAGGTTAGCCGAAAATTTCGTCTGCCAGATTTTATCGCAAGTCATCTTGATTGGTTTGATTGGGTTAAGAAGCAAGTCTAACCTTTTGTGTTTAAAAACAATAAAAAAACACTTGACAAATATGTTTTGTTTTAGTATAATAATGATTGACTGGTCAGTCATTATAGTATTTAACAGTTGAGGGATGTCATAATGTCACGCAGAAAAGATAATGAAAAACGCAAAAGGATATTGGATTCTGCGATAAAGGTCTTTGCCAAGACAGGATATTCAGACGCAAGAATTCAAGATGTTGCAGAAGAAGCTGGGGTATCTCATGGCACGGTTTATATATATTTTAAGAATAAAGATGCCCTCTTTATGTCAATATTCCAAGAAATTCTTGGCGAACTTATCCAATATATAAGCTCAGAAATTCAGAAAGAAAAGAATGCTGAGGATAAAATCAGACGAATAATCTCAATGCAATTGGATATAATAGAAGAAAATCCTGATCTGACAAAGCTAATCCTCATAGAGTTTCCAAGAAGCGGAAATTTTCTTAATGATTCAAATACGAATGTTTTATCCAGATATATTGATCTGATCTCAGATGTGCTTAAACAAGGGATTGATGAGGGAATTTTCTCAATTGAAATGAGGACAGAAGTAACCGCAACGATGATCTATGCTGGAATACAAGGGATCGCAACAAGATGGATACTTGATGGCATGGGTTATTCGCTCAAAGCAATGGAAAAATCAATCGCAGATATACTTCTAAATGGGTTAAAGTCTTTTGTCAAAGCGTGATATATGACAAGTGGTTTTTTTGTAATAAAAAGGAGATTAAAAAATGGCTATAGTAATTGAGGAAGTAAAATATACTCCAGACCCAATGGTAGCAGGAAAAAATGTTAAGGCTACTGCAAAGATCAAATCAGATGAAGCAATTGCATCAGTGAAGCTCTATACACCAGATTATAGGACATTAGAAGCTTATGATGATGGCACTCATGGAGATGATACCGCAGGCGATGGTATTTATACTATTGAAACCGAAGTTCCTTATGATGCACCTGCGGGTTACTATGATGTGACTCTGGTTGTGACAGACAAAAAAGGTGACACTGCCAGAAAGAACGTCCAAATCAGAATTGGATAAAAATTTAAAAATGAAGGATGATGGATAAATTTTGATCATCCTTCATTTGCCCATTTTATTTATTGAATATAAACTTGTCGCACAAGATCAAATTCATTTTAATTCCCCTTAATGTATGGACAAAATCCTTGCTATTTTTATCACTTGGAGATTTAATCTTTGCGATCTTGTCCTCTGAGCATTCTTCATTTTTCATAGCGTCATGGTGATAAAAATCAGCTAATGTCAATCCATTAAATTGGCTTGTCCATTTCTCATCTTTAAATTTATTCGCATCGGGAGAAGTCATCTTTTGATAGTAAAATTTAAGAATTTTTCCCTTTGTATCTATGGCTAATATGATCTGCATTCCGCCATACATGCCTTTTTGATTAACACCGTGAACGTAACCAATTATGCCCTTTCCTTTCAGAACAGTATAAAAAGTATGCGGGACGTCGTTTGCTTCAAAGATAGGATCAAGTTTATCTCCAAGGCTTTTCTCTATCTCCTTAGCTAACTTATCTCCGCCCTTTTCTTTGATGCTTGTAATAGTAGTTTTGTATCCCGTTGACTGTGGAAAAATGCTTTTTATATCTCTATCCGGATCGTTTAATGTGCATGCCACCGCCCCAAAAGCGTTAGAGGCATATATTATAGTGTATGTAAAAATTACTATAAAACTTATCAAGACATTTCTTTTCATCGGTATATCCTCCGTTATATGCCGAAATAATAAAATTGCATAAACACTTGATCATCTTTATTGAAATTACTGGTGTAATCTGCCCTAACAGTGATCTTTGATGTGAGCCTATAAGATATGCAAAATCCTAACATCGTCTCGTAGGCTTTATCTTTGCCGAAACCATTAAGCCAATTCTGCACCTGGGCTTCTGCAATTAAAGCTTGATGAAAAGGGAAAATATAGCTTACCTGACCCAAAGAGCCTAAGACATCTATGTTGTTATCCTTTCCGTATGCTAATTCACCCTTAAATAGAAACGATCTGAATGGTATCTGCATATCTAATCCAATACGCCTCTTTCTGACAGACATATCATCATTCATTAAATCATGCATCTGATCATCTATGAGAATTTTGCCATACATCAATGATAGACCATATAACATATCTTTACTCTGAGGATTGCCTATTCTATAAGATAAGAGGAAGTTTCCGTTTCCCCTTTTTAGTTTCATTCCCGTTCCATTTTGGACGCTTGCCTCATAGTCAAAATATCCTATATTTCCTTTAAAACCGATGCCCCAATCGCTTTTAAAACCAATATTTTTCATAGCAAGTGTTTGTAATATAGTCCCATGAGTGTCTGAATTAGGCTCAAGACCAAAAGATGGATCAAAATGTCCAATTCTTAGCCTATATCCAAATCCTAACTTATATTCTATCCATGCATTGTGTATTTCTAAATCCCACGCATCATTAAAGTTTTTTGTTGGCTTATAGGTTAAACGTGTTTGTAGATCAAGAGTTAAAAAATCTCCATTATCATTTGAAAACCTTCTAAAATACTCACCGCCGATAGAATTTTTCATCATTTCTATTTCGTCAACAAATCCGTTGGCATCAGAATATCCTCCAAGAAGGTTCAATTCTTTATATAGCATAGATGCACTCTCAGCATAAGAAGGGGTTGAAATGATATGGATCAATATAACACATACGAACAAAGTAAAAGTCTTCATTGTTACGACCTTTTTACGATAGGTTATC
>DTPJ01000427.1 GCA_011334435.1 Candidatus Poribacteria bacterium
AAATCAAATTGGATTGGAATCCTATCTGGAAAACCTTCTTTCTTCTTCAAAGCCCTAAACACTCTTTCCTTTGAATTCATAGTTTGACCCTTATATTTTCAAATTTAAAATTCATACTTAACTTACCATTATTGAAAATTTTACTTTGTCTATTTTGCGAAGCAATATTTTTCATACTAACCGATTTCGTCTTTTAAGGATAAATTATAATCATCGATATTTCAAATTTTTATACATACAGCTCGAAGCATCGCATATATTGCATGTGTACCCGTTATATTTTACTGATTCTCCTATCCCGATAATCCCACTAACAGATTTTGCCGGCTGCATCAGGCATGAATCTGTTAACTCAATGCCGCAAAAATGTTCGGGCAGTAAACTAAAAAGTTTTTTCTGTTCGGCTACTTCCCAACCACAATAGCCCGGACTAAAACGGTTTGTTATTTTTAAAGCTAATGCTGCCATCTCTTTTTGGAGAGAATCTTGAATAAGATCCATAGCACTTTCAACCACTATCGAACCAAATAAGTCATACACATAACCTTTAAGCAAATCTCCATCTTTCATGATCTCTTTTGATATATCTGTTATTTTTTTGCCTGCCGTACAAGCAAAAATTGCTATAATATTTGATTTTTTTATTTGTTGAAAAATAACCTTGTGAATATCAAATGAAACTTCATCAAGAAGAATATTGAAATTACTTTTATCCCATTTAACAGAATCAGTTATTCTATATCCTCCTTCAATATCACATAGCTCATTGCCATTTTTCAATACTTCGTCAATTTCATCATTTAACATCGGAGGTAGTGATCCATCAGAATAGCCCATTGTCTTTTACCAAAGAATTTCTTTTAATATCCAATTCGTTGTACTTAAATGAAAATTTCTCGATGTTCATAATTTATTATGGGAATATTTATTTAGTCTATTAAGTTTAATGAATTCACAGCTTTAAAGAATGCTTCTATATTTTCAGTTGGTACGCCGGGCGGTGTATCGCAGCCGGAAGAAATTACAAAATTTCTATACCTGGAAGTCTGATGCAAAAGCTCTATTGTTGCATTAAAAACTTCTTCCGGCTTACCCATCTTAAAAACACCAACCGGATCAAGGTTACCCATTACAAGAATACCAGGCGGCACCTCTTTAAGAACTTCGATCATATCAATCTTATTTCCAAAATGTAAACCGCCGGCGCCGGTGAAAATCATTGATTCTGTGACCTTGCCTGTGTTGCCGCAATTATGAAGTATAAAAAGAAAATTATCATCCTGCACCTTATCAACTATCGGCTTGATATAAAACGATGAAAATTCATCGCACATTTCTTTAGACAATAACCCTGCAGCCGGTTCAGCCATAATAATTCCGTTGGCGCCAAGGTTTTTCATTTCATGTACATACTTAAGCAAAAATGCTGAACATCTTTTTAGAAGCAATTTAACAATATCAGGTTCGATATAAAGCGTTGTCATTATTTCAGAAAGATCGAATAATCTGCCGGCAAGTGAAAATGGGCCGATACATCCGGCAAATACCGGTTTATCAGTGATATTCTCAACTGCCAGCTTTACAGCTTTTAGGTATTCAGGTAATCGGGCGGTTTTGAGTGTCGGTATTCTTAGTTTCTCTATTGATTCCCGATCGCTGACTAATCTTTCTGCAACAGTAGGTATTTCATTATAAGCAAAATTTATTGTGCAGCCAAAAGCTTCTGCTTCAACTGTCAGATCCATAATCATCGTTGCCGCATCCGGATAATATATATCCTGAATCGCTTTGATTGCCTGAAACTGTACTTCTCCATCGGTAACGGCATCAATTGTTTTTTTACCAATAAAATCAATGCCGGGATGCGTCATTATCGGGATCGCTAACTTTTTATTCGAGTCGAGGGTAGACTCAACCCATTCATTTATATTAATCTTCGTACTGTCACCATAATTTATACAGTAGTATTTCAATTTGATTTATTATCACAGATATATTATGCCGCAACCTTCTTAAGAAATTCAACAGCATCCTGCGGATTTGGAGAATAAAAACTTGCACTGATTTTATCACAAAAATCTTGAGATAATGGTGCACCTCCAACCAAAATTACTTTATCAGCATATTTACTCTTTATTTCTTTTACTACTACTTCCATATTCGCCATCGTTGTTGTCAAAAGAGCCGATAATCCTACAATACAATCAGGATATTTATCTATTGCCTCCATAAACTTTTCGGGCTTTACATCAACTCCAAGATCAATTACTTCCCATCCGGCACCTTCTATTGTCATTGAAACAATATTTTTCCCGATATCGTGCAAGTCACCCATTACAGTCCCGATCACAAATACACCGTTCCGTTTTATTTCTCCGGTAGCAAAGAATGGTTTGAGATGTTTCATAGCAGCAGTCATTGCCTTGGCTGAGATTAACATTTCAGGAACAAATGCCTTGCCTTGAGAAAATTTCTCTCCGATTCTTGACATACCCGGTATCAATGCTTGATTCAAAATGACTTGCGGATTTATACCTTCATCTAAAGCTAATTTACAAAGCTCATCTGCACCGTCTTGCCCTTTGAGAGAAGATGGAAATGGAGATACCTTATTAATTTTTCCTAATTCTACACAATTCATTAATCTTTCTAATGTGTCGCTCATAAAATTTCCTTTATAAATTTAAATTATTTTTTATCCTTTCCTATAGCCCATATTCAGATGGAATAAATTTCAACGTCTCTATCTGGGACATTGTCTCTTCGACAAATTTATAAGCCTCCGGCTTAGAATATCGTTTTCTAAACATAGTCATCCCAGCGACTGATTCTCTTTGAAGTAAGTTGTCCTTTTTTCTCTCTGAATTTCAAATCTCAAACTT
>DTPJ01000011.1 GCA_011334435.1 Candidatus Poribacteria bacterium
GACGATCTGAGCAACTGGTATGTCAGACGTTGTAGGGATAGATATTGGGGTTCAGAGATGAATAATGATAAAATCGGAGCATATAAGACACTTTACGAAGTGCTTGTCGGATTATCAAAGCTATTGGGTCCATTTATTCCATTTATGGCTGAGGATATGTATCAAAATCTCGTCAGATCGGTTGATCCAAACGCACCAGAAAGCGTCCACCTTTGCGATTATCCATCGTTCAATCCTGAGCTTGTGGATGAAGAGCTTGAAAAAGATATGGAATACGTCCGTAAAGTTGTCGTATTAGCCAGAGCGGCGAGAAATCGCGCTGTTGTTAAAACAAGGCAACCTCTCGCATTGATGATAGTTAATCCAAAAAACGATGAAGAAAGAAAATCTATTGAGCGACTTAAAGACCTGATCCTTGATGAAATCAATGTGAAAGCTATAGAATATGCTGATGATATGAGTCAATTTGTCACAATGAGTATGAAGCCAGTATTCAGTCTTATCGGCAAAAAATATGGAAGACTTGTCCCCAAAATAGCACAAAAACTCACAGAAATTGATACATTGAAGGCAAAATCTGAGTTAGACAACAATAAATTGTTAAGACTTGATGTTGACGGCGAAAAAATTGAATTATTGCCAGAGGAAGTTGAGATCAGAGTTCAGGATAAAGAAGGCTATGTAACAGAGTCAGATAACGGCACATTTGCCACTTTGTCAACAGTTTTAAATCAAGACTTGATTGATGAGGGATTCGCAAGGGAGATCGTCAACAAAGTGCAATTTATGCGTAAAGAAGCTGACTTCAACGTCATTGACAGGATAGAGCTTTGCATCGTCTCCACGTCAGCGGTTGTTGATGCTTTCAATAGGTATCAAGATTATGTCAAAAACGAGACTTTAACTGTCAAAGCTGATGTTTATGAAGGGACAGAGTTAAATCGTGATGATATGGTTGTCAAGGACTGGGTTTTAAATGGTGAAAATGCTATCATCGGTATAAAACAGATCAAAAAATAAAAGGGTGACGAAAAGTTGAAAAGTTACAGAAAAGAGATATGGCTTAACGTGCCTGAGCGTAGGGGATTTGTCAATATAACTCGTCAAGTTGAGGAATGCGTCCGCGAAAGCGGAATTAAAGAAGGGTTATGTCTGGTCAATTCTATGCACATCACGTCAAGCGTTTATATCAACGACAATGAATCTGGTCTGTTTGAGGATTATGAAAGATGGCTTGAAGAACTCGCTCCCCATGAACCTGTCTCACAATATATGCACAATAGAACAGGAGAGGACAACGCAGACGCACATCTCAAAAGACAAATAATGGGACGTGAGGTTGTCGTCGCAATAACCGATGGCAAGCTTGATTTCGGGACATGGGAGCAGATATTCTATGGCGAGTTTGACGGTCGGAGAAGAAAACGCGTTCTCGTTAAGATCATCGGCGAATAAGAAATATAAGATATACTGAGTTTCGGACATAAGAGACCCTTCACTTTGTTCAGGGTGACACGTAAATGTCATTTTGAGCGAAGCGAAAAATCT
Organism: Candidatus Poribacteria bacterium; assembly: GCA_011334435.1. GTDB lineage: Bacteria > Poribacteria > DTPJ01 > DTPJ01 > DTPJ01 > DTPJ01. The sequence goes on from DTPJ01000011.1 coordinate 1,549, forward strand.
CATAATACCATGAACTATCACAATCATTGCGAAAAAGATTTTTCACTTCTTTCGGAATTATACTATTAGGGAAGTGTTTCTATTGGAAAATAGTATTATTCAATTTTTATATGCCACTCCTTCGGAGTTTAGATTTTTGTATTTTACTTTTCTATAAATATGACGCTCCTATCGGAGCTTAAAACGCCCTATTTTGTGCGATTTTATGAAAAAACCTGTCCTTGAAAACTTTGGAAAAAGAGGGATTTTAAAATCTTCTCTTATTGTTTAGATTCATCATATTCAAGCATTTTATCTCTGTCAGATCTGATTTTAGAGATAAAGTCCGACAATTCCTTTTCCATAATTGCATTTCCTTAGAGATTTGACCTATTCAACCTTTATCGCCCATATTTGATCATCGCCCATGTAGATACTACTTTCTCCAAAGAGCTAACATAAGCACCTCTTGCACGGACAAGCAATACAGCGGAATTTTGACCGCCAGCGTTTTCTTTTGATGCGATGTCAATATTTTTTCCTATATCTGGTTGCCAGATCACTATTCCATACTGCTTTTCATCAATAAGCGGTTGAATGACTTTGGCTTCTATTGGTATCTCAGTCCATTTATTAACCGCGAAAGTCGCCTCTGGTATCTCGGAATTCAATACTGAACCGCCTAAACCATTTATCACATCTTCAACAGTTATTTGAACACCGTTCCTTCCATTTCCATCGTAATCTTTATCTGCCCATTTCATACCTAATTCTCCGCCCGGATAATCATAAGTGCTGGCTTTATCTGTTACTGCGTAATCACCATCGCCTTCTATCCAATCATGAGCGATAGTTGAGATTTTCATATCAGTAAGCGTATGTGGTGAACTGACCGTGCCAGTAATTGATGAACAATAGACTTTGAGGGTCGCACTATCAGCTTTACTGCCTTTGAGATTTGTCATATCAAACTTGAAAACTACGATGCCCTGCCAGCCTTTTACTCTTAAATTTGCCCTTGCACCACAATTTGTGTTATGTTCTGATGAATGCCCAGAAAACATTGTATCAGCTATACACAAACATTTAATTTCTTGTGAACTAAAAGCTATCGGAGTAAAAAGCATAGCAATTGATAAAATTGTGACCACTGTCATAAATAGTTGAAGAAACAAAAAACGAGTAAACATAAGCCTATCCCCCTTTAGTTATTTTTATAAGTGCTTTATTGTGATAAAATTATAATCAATCAAAAAGAGTATGTCAACATTTTTTCCTGATGTTCAAATATGAATTTGGGCGGATCGCAATAACATTTCTCAATTTGATTATGTCATTTATTTATCACCCATAA
>DTPJ01000176.1 GCA_011334435.1 Candidatus Poribacteria bacterium
TCTGGTGAAACTAAGTATTTCTGATATATATGCCAAATCCCCAAGTTTCAATAAATTAAGCCACATTATTAAGTCTACATGGCAGTAGCTTTTTTTATTAGTTAAATTAATGATGCCATGTGGGATCCTTAGAGCGTCTTTTCTTCTAAACATCACAGAAGTAGGTTCACCAATGATGGCGCTGTGAGTCGAAAGTAAATAATCGCATAATTCATTGCCTTTGAAAATAATATCTCTATCCGTGATTTTTCTATTTATACTATGGTCAAGCAAGACCTCACCATTTTCGTCAATTAATTTCCTTTGGCTCGTAACTATTGAAATTGATGGGCCCAAAGATTCGAAATATTGGACCATAGTAGCCAAGCACTTATCCGATAAAACATCATCATCGTTTAAAAACTTTATATATTCACCGGTCGAAATTTTTATGCATTCAAGAAGGTTTTGTCTTCCGCCTAAACGTTTCAGATTTCTATGGTATATTATCCTTGGATCATTTTTCTTCAGAACGACTTCCTTAATTCGATCTTCAGGAGAGTCGTCACATACTATTACTTCAAAATTGCTATATTTCTGGGAGATAGCACTATCCAAAGCCGCCTCAAAGTACTCAATTTTAAATGCAGGTATGCAGATACTTACCTTTGGTTGTACGTTCAAACTCCCGATTTCTTTATCAAGGTCATGTTTAGAAAGAGAACTAGCTGCTAGGCTATTCGTGAATCGTTCATATTTTTCCAACAGTGTTGATACCAGATTTGATACTTTTTGTGATCTGTTCCAAAAGTACCTGGAACCTTTTTCCTCTTTTTTCAAGTATTCTCACCTCATTCTCTTTCTTCCCAACTCCACGAAAGGAAGGTAATGAATAGAACGAGTCAGGGCTGTGGGCATCTTAGGTCTGGGATACATTTTCTTTTATAATATACTTGTCATGAAGGTTCTTTAATTCATTCCATCTGATACAGTCACCATTTTTGGAACTGCGAACCAATTAAAGGGTTCCATCGTTATCAGGATTACACTTCTGTAATGGAGCCAGGTCTTATTTCAGGAAAATTTCATTTATTTCTGGGGCATATATCACATCTATCGCGGACTGTTTTCAATTCTCCGTAGAACATCTTTTAAGATGATCTATTTAACGCCATGGCTCTCCCTTATGATCTTGTAGAATCCCTTTCCATATGGTATATACCAGACAAAGGAATCGTGATGTTTCCATAGGGATGAAAATTGTGGCATACAACATTATAATTCTGATGAATCAGATATAGCAGAGACCGAAGGGGCAGTTAATGTATGTCGTAGTTTGACGCAACTTGGGACACCCTAGTATATTTGGATAAGCCTTCGTTAAAGAATTGGTTAAATGAAAATGTATTCTCTACTTTCAGAAAATTGAGGGAGTTTAGGTAAGCTGGTTACTCATTTGTAGACCAAAAAATCAAATCGATAATAACTAGTATTCCTCTCCTTTTCTATCTCTAAAAATTCTATATTGAATCCATTTATTTTCGCTAATTCCTTCAGTTCATCCTTTACATACCAGGTACCTATATGAGGCTGGTTTTTCTTAATGCTTTGCAAGTAGAACTCCTTCTTTTCTGGGGTATCATAATAGTCCCAGATTTTATGCTTATCGGGAACATTAGAAACATACATTGTAACCTTTTCCATTTTTGCTAAGTTGGTCAATAATTTGTTAAATTTTTCTATGTTTATATACTGAATGCATGAATAAAAGTTAACTTTTGTAACACTCTTAAAGGAAAGAAAGTCGATATCTGTTACGTCTTTAACAAAATATAATATGTTTGGAGCTGAGCTCTCTTTCATAGCTACTTCTATCAGCTTATCGGACAAATCGAAGGCATAGATCTTCTGTACGAAATACGATATTCGCTTAGTCAGTAGTCCATTTCCGCAACATAAATCAATAATCTCGTCAGACTGATTGAGATTTAAGTTTCTAATAATTGATTCTACTCTAAGTTTCACTTGATCCTCAGGCACATCTTGGCCATTAATAGTCATATCAACTTGTTTGAGCATCGAGCTATATTTTTGCGCATTATGGTCAAAATGTTCCTTCCAAAATTTCGAATAATCTTTTATTTGTTCACCCTCGCCCATTACAATACCTCATAACATTTTAGCATATTAATAGTATTTTCCTTTCCGTTAAAAAATAAAACATCTATTATCGACAACCAGGGTTCGAAGTTATAGTCAAGTTGCCTATATTTCAAATCTCTGGGCTTTAGGAAATTTAGACTAATACCACTTATTTTGAATTTTTCCCTATCAAACAACTCGATCCCCCCAATTGGATTTATGTACTCAGTAGCTCCGAGTTGTTTGGATATTTCCAGGGCCCAATCACCTGATTGTTTAACATTGTCATAATTAAATCCCTTGGTGGACGACGCAAATATTTTTGTGGAAATCCCCAAGTACTTTGAAATTTCTTTAATTATTATTTCATTAATCGTTGATAATCTATTACTTTTAATAGGTTCCAATAAATCTTTGAGGAAATTGAAAGTCTCATCAAAATAAGGCAACCTTCTTTTATTTTTGATATAAAATGCTAAATTTCTCATAACAAAATCATTCAAGATTAGATCATCTAGGATTTCAATATCCTTTATTTTAGTCTCTCTACTATGTTTTTTTAGGGGGACTGATATATATTTCCAACCACCTCCTTCCTTTAATACCCTATTCCTATTTACCCATCCATGTCTTATGTATTGCACATCATCAAATAACACAAAGATATCGACTGCACCTATCAATTGCCAGTAACCAATGTATGGGAAGAAATATGGTTGCATGATTCCAACTTTCATAACTTCACGATCTCGAA
>DTPJ01000216.1 GCA_011334435.1 Candidatus Poribacteria bacterium
GCTATATAATATACTAAACTTTGGACAATTATGTCTATAAACTATACAAACGAATTAATTACTAATCATTGCACGCTGACGGGTGCTCCGATTTCCATAGATTTGTTCGCTGCAAGCGTCACTTGCATAGTCTTAAAGCCATCGCGATAAGTTGCCATGATCTTTGATGGGTCTTTGCTCTTGATAGCTTGAATAAAAGCATCATCTTCTATGCTGAATATATTCCCTTCACCGGGGATCTCCTCTGGATTTTGTCCTGCCCGCAATATTTTAACGGAATGTTCCCATCCGCTAAATAAAGCAGTGAAATCATTAGCATAGACGTTAAGTGTGACTCCGCCTCCGCCACCATTACTTGATGCAGATGCCCAAAGATTAGCGATCGCTCCGCTTGCAAATTTTAGATTGACAACAGTCGCATCTTCTATGCTATAAGTTGGCGGAACGCCCTTATTGAAACCTTTTGCACCGTAAGCGTGGACTTCTATTACATCTCCGCAGAGAAAACACGTAATATCAACGGTATGAGTGACCTGTTCATGGAATTGTCCACCGCTCTTATCTTTCTGTATCCACCAGCTCATAATGCCAGAATCACCAGCACCACGAGGAGAACCGCCGATCCAACCGCCTAACATAAAGATCGCAGGGTCTTGTTTCAGCATTTCACGGACGGTTTGAATACCTTTACGATAGCGATTCATATACAATGCACTTGTCATAAGCCCTTTTTCATCAACAGCTTGGGCGATCTCTCGTGCCTGATCTTCGTATAGATTAACAGGTTTTTCTACCGCAAAGGGAACGCCATATTTGACCGCAAGCAATTCTGCACCATGAGCGAACGGGGGAAGACAAAAATAGACGCCGTCCAATTCAACATTCCTGAACATAGTCTCCGCATCTGTGAACGTCTCTGCTTCCTTACTATATTTTTCTTGCACTATCTTTGTGCGTTTCTCGTTCACGTCGCAGAAAGCCACTAACGACACATCTGGATGTGTGCTTAATCCCTGTAAATGTGCCTCAGCTATACCACCACAACCGACAAATCCGATTTTGACCTTTTTTGCCATTTTTATCTATCCTTTCTTATTAAAACTGACTGTGAAATCCTACTTTCCGCTGAATATTCTGTCCATTTGCCCGCTTATGTCATAGACAGCCTGATCCGCATAGCTTGCATAAGGACCCATCTCAGCGATTATATAACCGTCATAACCTATATCCTCAAAGGACTTCATAACTGCCTTCCAGTTAACATCGCTATCAAGCAGATAGGTAAATATCTTTGGTCCTACCTTAAATCCTTTGACATGGACTTTTTTGATCCTTGATCCAAGACTTCTGATCCAATGTTGTGGAAATCCGTAAAGCAATATGTTGCCGACATCAAAGTATGCTGCGACATATTCACTTCCGATCTCGTCAATATATCTTGCAAACTCAATTGGGCTAAGCAGGAAGTTATTCCAGACGTTCTCAATAGCTATATAGACCTTCAATTCTTCTGCAACTTTTGCAAGCTCTTTGATCTCTTTTTGCGATCTTTCATAAGCATCTTCATAGCAGACTTCTGCATTGACAACCGCAGGCACAAGAAGAACAGTATCAGCAGAAACAATCTTCGCTGATTTAAGCGACTTCATCATACCTTCAACCGACTTTTTCCTGACCTCTGGATCAGGGCTTGATAATGGATACTGCCAATGGGCACTGTTCATTATACTTGGTATTTCAAGCCCATATTTATCTGCCAATGCCTTCATATTTTTGCTTTCATCATCGGTGTCAACAGTCCATATCTCAACGCCCTGAAATCCTGCGTCTTTTGCCAACTTAAAGCGGTCTTCCAAAGAAGCTCCCGGCACACATCCCAAACAAATTCCTTTCTTCATTTTATCCTCCCTTAAAGATAGTCAAATTTGCTATTTACATAAGTTTATTTTCGCTTCTAATTCCTCAATTTCTTTTATAGTAGGTAAAACGCCTATTTCAAGTAAGTATTCGCGTTTTTCCCCTGATTGAAGGAATTGAAGCGTCCCTCGTTGTCGCTCTTTATCCCTGCCTTCAACTAAACAGTTAGCTGGCTCCATACCTACAACATAAGTGCCTTCGCCATTCATCTTCCATTCAATAAATCTTGGCAGTTGGCTTTTAAGATATTTAACATAAAAACCGAAGCCCTGTCCATTATTAAAATCTTTATTGACTAATGCAGAATAGGCATATCCATCTTTGTCAACTGCCATATCGTGATAATAGACTTTCTCCTTAAATCCTGCGGTTGGCGGTTCAAATATGTAATACCGTTCTTTGCCAATCTTCGCTTCATCATCTCTTGGCGTCGCGCTTTTTGATGTGGAGATCAACATAGAATTAGCATCAACAGCAGGAAATCCGCCGTTTATGTGATATAAATACATGTGCGGAATCGGATCAAAACTAAGATTTTCAACAATATCGTGAATGAAAAACCTTGATTCGCCTAAATTTGCCCAGATTTTTCGTGTTAATTGGATATTTTCGCCAAAGACTGATGCTTCGCGAACCTTCCCCTGTATCCATATAACATAATTATCGCCTTGCCATTCGCCATCTATCCATACGTTTTTGGCAGGTGTATTTGATATTCTCCCATGCAGACCTAATTCTTTGCCTTCATCAACACAAGGGGCGCCAGCATAAGTCATTCCACATGTTGTCACAAGCCCTCCATAGAAACTCCTAAGCCAGCCTAATCCCTCAGGCTCATAGAAGGCAGGATGGACATCTCCTGTCGCCGATCTCCAACATAAAGGCTGTCCATTATATTCTGCATAAGTTATGTCCATACCCCTATCAGGTGTTACAGTAAAGCTAAATCCGCTCCC
>DTPJ01000481.1 GCA_011334435.1 Candidatus Poribacteria bacterium
GTGGAGGCTACATTCTATCACCCGCAAAGCCATTACAGCCTGAAACTCCAACAGAAAACGCTGCTGCTGTCGTAGAGGCGTTTACTAATCAGGATTAACTTTCAGGGAATAAAGAAATAATTGCTGTTAGTTAATAGGTAATAGTAATTGTTTATTTTGAGTAACGGCTATAAAATTAATTAAAAAGGAGTGATAATCTTGACTGAAAAAGACGATTCAAAAATCACTAGAAGGGACTTTATAAAAACTACTGGTGGAGCGGTTGCTGCTGTCTCTATCGGTGCTGAACTATTGACTAACCTCGCAAATTCTGCTGAAAGTGAAAAGAAGGAATGGAAAATGGAGAAAAGACAATATGGTAATAAGAAGGATATGCTTTCTATCATAGGATTTGGCGGGATCATCGTTATGAACGAGACTGCAGAAAATGCAAGCGCCTATGTCAGTGAGGCAATAGACAAAGGTATCAACTATTTTGATGTTGCCCCTACTTATGGCAATGCTGAGGATATGTTAGGACCCGCACTTGAGCCATACCGAAAAAATGTCTTTCTTGCATGCAAAACAGAGAAAAGGACAAAAGATGAGGCTCAAAAGGCATTGGAATCATCGCTTAAAAAGCTGAGGACAGATTATTTTGATCTTTATCAGCTTCACGCTATGACATCAGATGAAGATGTTGAGATCGCTATGGGTCCAAATGGTGCAATAAAAGTATTGGAAGAAGCTAAGAAGAAAGGCATAGTGCGTTATCTTGGATTTTCCGCTCATTCCGCTGAAAATGCGTTAAAGTTGATGGATATGTTTGACTTTGACAGTATTCTATTTCCGATAAACTGGACTTGCTATTTCAATTCTGGGTTCGGACCTCAGGTAGTTGAGAAGGCAAAGTCAAAAAATATGGGAATACTTGCCCTAAAAGCTATGGCAAAAACTCACTGGGACAAGGACGAAGAAAGGACATATCCAAAATGCTGGTATAAACCTGTCACTGATCCAGAGGAAACTGAATTAGCTATAAGGTTTACACTTTCGCAACCTATAACTGCCGCAGTGACGCCAGGAGATGTAAGGTTATTCCGCCGAGCGGTAGAGGTAGGAAGCAAATTTAAGCCCTTGAATGATGAGGAATTAGCGACACTCAAAAAACGTGCAGAAGGGCTTGCTCCGATCTTTAAATTAGCGTCAGCCTAAAAGTTAAAGGTTGAAGGTTGAAAGTTGAAAGTTGAAAGTTGACTGATCATTGATTACTGATCAGTGTCATTTTGAGCGAAGCGAAAAATCTCAAGAGAGACCCTTCGCTTCGTTCAGGGTGACGCATAAAATTTCATTTTGATAGAGTAGAGAAATCTTCAATGAAAAGAGAAAATAAAGTTGTCATTCTTACGGAACTTGTCCCTGGGAAAGCAGGGAGTAGGGAACAGAGAGCGGAAATCTATAAAATTGATTTTTGATTGATCACATTTTAACATGCAATTATGAACAGTAGAGAACGATTATTACGTCTTTTCAACGGTGAAGATATAGACCGTGTGCCTATATGGCTTCTCTTCCCATTTTTTCCAAGCGGGTCTTATGCCAATGTTTGGGAGATAGATTCTTATAAGCCAATACTTCAAAAGGTCTATGAATATACTGATACCATTGAACGCCGTCACTTCAACATGGGCTTCTGTTTCAATGCAAATCCAGATATTCAACATAAACACCATCAGTTTAAGGAAAATGGCAAGATAATCTCTCAGAGGATCATTAGTTATAAAGATATTCAATTGAAAAGTGCAGTCATCAGGCAAGAGAATAATACTATAATTGAGCCTTTGGTCAAGGGAATAGGTGATCTGGATAAAATACTCGCTATCCCATATTATCAGCCAAAACCTCAGTTCAAATGGTTTTTTGAAGATCAAGAAAAATTTGGCGATCATGGCGTAATGGCAGTTGATATTGGCGACCCGTTAGCTGTCTTACACGGATTATGTGGAGAGATGGACTTTGTGGTATTATGTTATTCAGAAACCGAGGCGGTCATTAATTTTTTAGATATTATAGCAGAAAGGATAATGAACGCATATCGCTATCTGTTAGAAAATAATGTAGGGGACATCTACTGGATTGTCGGATCAGAATTTGCTGGTCCACCTATGTTACCTCCTAAATTATTTGATAACCTTGTTGTCAGATATAACAAGCCTTTGATAGATTTGATCCATAGCTACAACAAAAAAGCTATGATACATTATCATGGCAATATTGGTCTAATTTTAAGAGATTTTGCAAAGACAGGTTTAGATGCAATTCATACTATAGAGTCCCCACCGATGGGAGACTGCACACTAACACAAGCGAGAGAAGAGTTTGGCGAAAAGGTGATCCTCACTGGAAATATCCAGATAGGCGATCTTTGGAGCAAAACTGAGGAGGAAATGGAATATCTTGTCCAAGAGACCATTAAAGAAGGTATGAAAGGAGCATTCATTTTATCCACTACTGGCGGTCCTTATGCGTCAGAGATCCCCGAAAGGGTTGCTAATAATTATCTTAAAATCATTGACACTGCTTTGAGGTTGGGTGTCTATTGATTCAAAATGCAAATAGTATTAAATGGAGGTGCTAATTATGTTAAGAAATATAGGCACAGTATGCGTCATCTTTTTGGCAATAATTTTAGCAGGATGTGCAACTGCTAGTAAGTCAATCGTTGCAAAGCAAAATTGGAGCGAAAACTATGCTAGAATGAAAGGTGTAGAAGCTACTTCGCCTGCCATGGTTGACGGTGACCCCGGAACAATAGCAGAAACACGAGTCCCTGATGATGCTTCTTCTGCAACGAAATACACTGAAGCGGTAGTAAAACTGCCTGA
>DTPJ01000894.1 GCA_011334435.1 Candidatus Poribacteria bacterium
ATTCATTCTTGAGCATATTATTTTTCACAATTCCGCAGATAATGCGGAGTTAGAAAAAATGGCAAAGCAATATGAACCTATTTTCAGGATTACAGCTTAAACGATGGTTTATGATGGTTTATATTGTTGATAATTCAATTTAATATCATTTTAATATCGCTATTTCTGCGAAAGTATAGTAATAAAAGAAAAGAAAAAAGAAAAGAGAACCCCCAAGGGGGCTCACTATTATCTTACCAAATTCTTATCCTTTTGAAAATATAGTTGGGGAATTTCTAACAAACGATAGCACAATCAATTCCTAAAATATCGGCAACCTTTTTGACACTATCAGCTATGGAACCATAGACTAATGCTTGATGATGTGATCCGCCTTCCATACTAAACTTTGTTAAAAATGTGCCTAATTCACAATTCGGCGCAAATTTGAAATGAGGTTTGCTAATTGCAGGTATCGGTGGGAAATCAAGCACTTTGCCTTCTGCAACGATTAGCTTCATTTTGCCTTCAGCCAAAGTTGTCAAACTTGCCAATGTCACATCGCCGGGTTCAAGCGAAAATCTGAGCAAAACAGGAGGATATTTCACATCAGCAATGCCAAGGTCATCCATAACAAGCCTTATCGGCATATCCTTGCGTGCAAAATTTGGATTTGCCTCGCCCATGTGACTCATAAGAACCGAATTACCGCCGAAGTCCATCGTAAACATCTCAGTAAAATTTGCTGATCCTGCTAATTCGCTCATCATCACTACCGCTGCGGAACTTGTTACATCGCCTTCTCCGCCATATCCATAGCCCTCAGCTAACAACTTTGATGATGCAAGAAATGGCAATGTTTCTATCCTACCATCTTCGGCAACTGCCATAAAATGGGCAGAGAAACCGTGCATATTCCGCTCTTTTAGAATACTTCTGATCGCCCATTCAAGCCGTGAACTTGCAGAATGTGCCTCTTCTGTGACATTTGGATCAACTTTAAAATTCCTATGATCATAATTCATCTGCTCTGCAACCTCATTTGATGGGGCTTCGTTAGCTCTTTCTGCTACAAGTTTCATCGGAATTCTTTGGACTTCAACGCCTATCTGTGATAGGAATGTGGTCTCATCAATGGCAAAATCTCCCATTTGCTCCATCGGATAGCCCATTAGCCCAATACGCACATTTCGCATAAAATTTGCCACTCTTGCAGAATTACACCACGCCTTCAATTCACTCTGAGTTTTATTGTCTTTATAATGTCCTGTTAAAATGCGGAACTTGCATCCAGCACGCAAAAGCACGTTTGCCAAATCTTGGACGCCATGCATACCGTGATTCTTAAATGTCACATCTGATGGCGAATCAGTTGTTATAGAGTAAGCCTGTTGAGTGTTATAGATCAGTATAGGCAGTTTTGTCCTGCATAATCCGGGAAGTGCAATATGGCTAGGGGCATAAGTCAATAACACTACCATCAAAAGATCAACCTTCTGTTTTTCAAATTCTTCAATGGCTACATTGACAAGCTGTCGTGTATTGCAAACTCCCGGAAATATCACATCCGCAAAAGGCGACATTGTGCCTATTAGCTCGTTAGCAAATTCTACCATTGCTGGTTTTATCTCTGGATAGCGATCATAAAGTTGAAGCATTAGACCTAAAAAACCAACCTTTGCTTTTTTTTCTTTGATCATGTTATTCCCTCTTTACACTTTCATAATTGTCCCATCATCAATTATATAATGAGTTAATGGGACAGAATCATTTAGACCTATCTCAATAATTGCATTCTCTATTATTTCCCTTGTCAATGGGTGACAGGAAAATATGAATATTTGATGGCTCTTTGCAACATTCAGGATAACTTTTGCAGTCCCTAATTGCCTATCTTGATCAAATCTGACAAACACATCATCAAGAATAATCGGTAATGGCTCTGAGGTTTCAGAAAAAGCATGTGCTAATCCAAATCTGACCGAAAGATAAACTTGATCAGCAAGCCCTCCACTCCAACCGATCTCATCTTTGCGTTCCATTGTATCAGCGTTCTCTATTTTGACGCTATACTCACCTATTGGCTTCATCAACCTATAGTTTCTATCCGTTATAATCTTTATATAGTTAGACGCCTCTTGTAGCACTTTGGGTTGACGTTCTCGTTCGTATTTTTCCATAGATTGCTTTATCAGCGATTGAAGGACTACCAAAGTCGCCCATCGCTTAACTGTAACTGATAACTGTTCTTCCTTTACTTTTTGCTCAAATAATAAATTACTTAATTTTTCATCTTGGAGAATGTTTTTAATTTTCTCGTTTAACTCGCCTTTTTCCTGTAAACTTTTTTGCACTTGTTTGTTAGTATCCTCGATATTTCTCTCTAATTCCTCTTTTTCAGAAGACAATGAAAAGGAATCGGTCTCCTTCAATTCTAATTCAAGGGATTTAACCGCCTCCTCATTACCAGCCAGATTTATCAAATTTCGCCTATTTATCTCATATTTATCTTTACATTTAAGCCAATTATTATAAGATTCTCCTATGTATCGGAAATCGTCTTCGTTTTTCGCCTGTGCTTTTTTCATTAATTCGTTTAATTCATTTTGCCAGTTAGCGATTCTCGCGCTCAATTTCTTAATCTCTCTTTTTGTATCATCAAGTTTCTCATTAAGTTCGGCTTGTTTTCTCTGGTTATCAAGGGCAGTTTTAAGGGCAACATTCAAAGCATCTATTTCTGATACACCGACTTCCGACGGTTTTGGACTAATATTGCAAGCTATAAGAATATCAGTTATCTCTTTGCGAGTTTTAGCGATATAATCGTTCATCTGTTTAACCCTGGAAATTGTCTCTTGTATGGAATTTTCAGTATTACGAGC
>DTPJ01000776.1 GCA_011334435.1 Candidatus Poribacteria bacterium
CATGATAAAAAGAGAGAAGCCAAATGTTATCTTAATTGACGCCAGTATAATCGGGGCAATGGCCTCGACCATCGCGAAAACTGAGAACATCGCCGTAGTATTCATAAGCAACGACAACACATATCCGTCGGGATTCAAAAACGATCTAAGGAGATTTGAGGGGCTTGACATAATAGACAAATTCGTACGCGCTGCTGTTGATGTTTATTTTGTTCCGGATTTTCCGCCGCCTTATACCATAGCGGATTATAATATCATACCAAAACCTAAGATGGTTTATGTAGGCCCGCTTTCCTGGGCATATGGCGAGAAACCACCGAAAAAGACAAAAGGAATACTCTTAACGCAAGGAAAATCAGACATAATCTCGGAGAGAATTGCTTCGTTATTAAAAGACAAAGTGAAAACTGTCGATGAAAAGAATTATATAAAAGAATTCTTAAAATCCGAAATAATAGTGCATCATGGTGGCCATACGACGATCATGGACTGCATCCTTTTAGAAAAACCACAGATAGCGTTGCCGCTGAAGACGTATACTGAAAGAGTAAATAACTCAAAAAAAGTAGAGGAGTTAAAACTCGGCAGATTGTTAGATGAAGAATTCTTAGATATCAATTCATTTGAGCACGCAGTTGAAGAAATTCGCGATTACAAGAGATACATCAAGAGTTTCTCCAAATATGCTCGTTCCTACAATGCACCAAAAAAAATATTTGACATAACCGAGTCTCTGCTCAAAAAATAATTGCCAAGGGGGGAATTCGAATCCCCGACCTCTCGATTTCTCAGATATCATCGGCTTTCGCCTCAACACTCATAGGATTTTACCTATGAGTCGAGCACTCTAACCAACTGAGCTACCTTGGCAAAAGGTAGCGAAGTGCTGTGAACGAAGTTCACACAAACTGAGCTACCTTGGCAAAAGGTAGCGAAGTGCTGTGATCGGATCGCCGATCACTTTAAACTGAGCTACCTTGGCAAAAAGTAAAATAATTTAGATGTATAAGCGCTTAAAAATATACCGCAAACAGAAAAGCTATGGCTTATTCTACTTAGGTGTGCAGACAGTAAATGTCATAACATCCGCTGAAAAACTGTCAAACCAAATTTTTTTCATTGTTATATTATCCTCACTGCAACCACCACCCTTAGAAGTACAGCTACGAGGGATGGTAGTTTGTACTCCCTGCAAATAAACACACAGACCAGTCCCATCATATATTTGTTCCAGTTTATTTTCAGCTTCAGAATTTAGGATTGGGTAGTAAGAAAGATCACCAGTTAAGTAAAGACAACGCCATATGTCATTTGCTAATTGGTATCGATAAAGTTCGTAATTTGGTTTTGTGTAATCCATCTGCGAGAGAGTATAGGTTGCGAACATAAAGAAGAATAAAAATGAAAGTATTGCTTCAAGAGTTTGCATACTCACCACATACGTAAAGTTTTTTTATCTCTTTATTATTGCTGCTATTCACAACCAAACGATAGACACAGGTCTGATCATTAGGCGGTTCGTCTTTTAAATTACTTAAACTTATATCGATCTTGAATTTGGAAACTCCCGTACTAATATTTGCATTTACACTAGATAACTTGCTTCCGTCAATAAGGTTAGGTTGTAAGTTACCAAGAGAATCTACTGCAACAGCATCGCTTTTTTTAACAGTATAATCTGCGGCAGCAACAAGAAAATTGAACAATTCTCTTTTTTGTAATGTGTAAATAGCGTCATTGTTTATATATGCCATAACTTGGATTATGAATACTATGAGAAACATTATGGGCATTATGCTAAGCAACGCATCGTATGTTATAAATGCCTTTTTGAAATTAAATTGCTGGTTAGATGAAACGGACATTCTTATTACACCCGGAGAATACGCCGCTAAAATTCGATGATTGCGAACTATTAACCTTGAGTATGATCAACCAATCATGTGCGGAGATATTGCTTGCAAAAGACGATCCTTTAAGCCCAGAAGGAAGATCAATATCATTATTACAAAAGATCTCATACATCAGAATATCGTTTTCGATCAAGGCTCTTTGCTGTGTTATCTTGCTCTTTTCAACGCTGATACGATAGGAATGCAAAAGCGCTTGTGATAGCATGGATATTACTAACAGCATCACGGTAAAAAGTAATAACAACTCAATAGTAACCTGCCCTTTCATCCTATTTTAACCTCCGCTTGTGGCATTTTAAACGAAACTTCACCGATCTCATCTCTGGATACGCTTATGCTTATAATGTTCCCCTTAATATGTATAGTAGCATAATTACTTAGAAGATCTTTCGTCATAGTAACATTCGCCTCGGTGATATCCGGTGAAGTGATATTATATTTTTTCATCTCTTGGATAACATTTATCAAAGAACTTCCCGAAGTACCCCCATTATTACTACTTGGTAAATCAGTAATCTCAATAATCGACTTATTTAGATTTAAATCCGTTTTATCACCGCAAATAGAAGCTGAATTGGAAGGAGAGCAAGAAGGTGGAGATAGGTCTGGATTATACTCAGAAGGAAGGTCCACTTTAATTTTCATTCCATCTACTTCACTGTTATCAAGAGAGACAATCTTTTTATATGCATACTCATTCATACACTTTTTCAACCAACTTACACTTGGGACAACCGCTTTTTGATTTCCTGGAGCGGCAGCAGCTGGAAGACATTCAGAAATATAAATGAAAGCATATTGTATAGTACCTTCGATAACACCTTCACGTGCGGCCTCGACGATTGCTTCTTTTACGTTCATCTCTGTTTGATGATATCGCTCTACCCAAATCGCCCTGCCTGTATTGGAGTATTTCGAATTTATATTAAATTGAAAAAGAGAAA
>DTPJ01000570.1 GCA_011334435.1 Candidatus Poribacteria bacterium
GCCCTCCCAATCAAGGGCAAAAATAATTGTGCAAGACGAACAATTTAAAAATTACCTCAAACGTTCACCCGCGTTTTCACGTATACATTAAGCTTACGGGCAACAACGTTCCTTTAGTGTCTCCTAACAGAACACCAGAAATCATGTTTATTGGAATTTTGAAAAGTCGCAACTGGCACAATTAAAGAAAGCAACAAATCAGTATTATGGCAAAACCTACCGACCTTTTATAATCTTTTTAAGGTTCTTTATGGTGAAGTTATATATGCCTTGAATTTCTTTTTCAACGCTTTCTTTGCTAATTATGTCTTTAGATTGTAAAAACTCAAACAAACCTACAGGTTTACTCCTCAAGATCGCCTTGATCGCATTTTTATTTATGACTGCGGGATGTATAATCCCGTTCTCTACAGCTTTTTTGAGGTGTTCAGAAATGATGATGCTTGCGCCATCGTATCTAAGAGCTCCTAAAAAGGTGCTTCCATACACTTTAAACAAGGTGCTGAAAAGAGAGGAAGGTCGAAATAAAAGTGGCGTTCTTTCCACAAAGGGAAGCTTTACACTATTGGGACAATCCGCTAGTCCTATTTCGAAAGGCTCCCTACGTCTTTCATTTATGTATTGAAGAAGACCAACAGCCATTAGAGGGTAAGTTTGGCAAACAAGCGGTCTATAATCATATATTTTGCATTTATTTTTGTCTGATATAAATGGGCAGTCGTCATGATCAAGATTCCATGTTATTGCAATCGCATTTTTGCTATTTTGATCCCATATTACATTGTCCGGCTTTATCCGTAGGGAAATTGCCAGTCTTTTGGCGTGTAATTCTAGGGCGGGGAGCTCCCATTCAAAAAGCCCGATGGTCTTAAGAGAGGGAGGAGTAAGCATGAAAATATATGGTGATACTTTATATTTCCTATAAGTCCGTCCTCTCATATTTCTGCAACATTTTCCGCACATTTTACATTCAAATTTCAAACCGCCCAAATTTCTAAAACGCCCATTTAAAATCTTACCTAAAGAACGAAATTAAGTTATGCTTTTTTCCTAGAAGGCATGTTATATGTATTCTAAAATGCCATATAATGGCTTCATAAATCACCAAACTCCCTTTAACTCCTTCAAGTTTTAGGTAACAGCACAGCAATATCAACTCTAGATATTCGTTTTACATGAATTGTTAATGATATTGCAGTGAAAGTCATGTATATTATGAGAAGTAGTGGTGGATTTTTGCTGAGTGCTTGATAAAGCGATGGGTTCGATCCTTCAAGAATCCCTGCTGCCAATTGCGCCATTAAGTTTGCACCTACGATGGTTTTAATAACGAATTTTGTTGCTGTAAATATGCGTTTAAATTTTTGCTGTAGTGCCTGCTTAGATATGGAGTTTAGTATGATATTAAGAAATACGTAAAGTAGGAAAAGTGCAAATGCTGCACATAACCCGCCCGCGTATAACATAACATTTTCACGCCAGTCATTAGTCGATATGTATTGAATCTGCCCCCACTCTATTCGCTTAACTTGAATACCTAAGGCGACACAAAATAATGCATGTCCATATTCGTGAAGAGGTGAAACAATCAAATAGTCAAATGCAAGCCCGAGAAGCGAAAGAAAAACTATCAAAAGTATCATTATAATTGCAAATTTAAAACGTTGCCATCTCATTTTAGCCGCCACATCACCTATGATAAATCTCCCAAGCCTATAAACTTCCTCAATATCATACCAAAACTTATAAAAGAAAAGTAATAATCCCCCAGCTTTCTCAACGTAATAGAGCATTTATTCATTTATGTCTATTAACAGAATATTGGAAATTAGAAGGCTGGAGAAGGAGGTTTGACGGTGTTTTACACCGTAGTTCACTTGCCGAAAAAAACAAATATAAAAGTCAACTAATCAATCGAAATGCTGGATTGATTATGGTCGTCCATCGAGCTTTTGCGATTACAACATTTCATACATCTCGTGGCAATAGAGCAGTTGAGGCCGCAGAAGAATGGAAGAAACTGGGGATTTGTGCCATTGGTTGGTCTAAAGTGCCAAACCTTTGTAGATGTAGAAGCAAGGAAGAGGTGTTAGATAAGCTAAGAAAATATGGTTATTCTTCTTATGGTGCTGAAGATGTTTGGAAATTTATCAGTGTAATGAATGAAGGTGACTTAGTCTTTGCTTACTCAAGGAAGAATACAATCGCTTATGTAGGAACAGTTAATGGTCCCTGCGAATTTAACACCAACAATATTATCGGAGACCCAAAGGGCGATTTTCGCTATGCATATCAGAGGAAAGTTAGTTGGTGGGATGAGCCTCACCATTTTGATCGACGCGATCTACCGAGCTATTTTGCAAATCAGTTTGGTAAAAAAGGCATAACTGTCGCCGAAATTGACACTGGTTCTAAAGGAATTGACGGGCTGATCAACATTCTAAAAGTTTGTGCTATATCCGGGTCAAAATTTCCAGGAATAAATGAAGATCTTGTCAAGGCGGGGCTTCTTAAATATCTGCACCATTCATTGGATACTTTGGAAAAAGGCTTAAAAATAAAAAGTGCTGAGGTTGCAATAGGTAAAAAAAGAAAGCCAAGGCCGGATTTTATAGCTGAGGATGCTAATGGGCAAACGGTTTTAATTGAATGTAAGGGAATTGCAGACGAGAGCGCTGTGAGTCAAATCGAAGGATATAGGAGAGAATACGGAAAGAGGTGTAGACTTCTACTTGTGGCATTCCGAATCACCGAAACTTGCAAGTCAGCAGCAAAGAAAGCTAACGTTGAACTCGTCGAATGCGACCTTAGTTTCCATAAAATTTAGAAAACGTTCCATTAGTCATCGTTAACAGAA
>DTPJ01000800.1 GCA_011334435.1 Candidatus Poribacteria bacterium
TATGTCGGCGATGTTGTCCATGTAGAGTTGCACATTGAAGTAGATGAAAATCTAAGCGTTAAAGATGCACATGATATTGGGATCGCCGTTCGCGATAAAATAGAAACTTTGCCTATGATTCAAAAAGACTTCATTCATATAGATCCGATCTCGCACATCGTATAAGAGGTGACAAATATGGAAAATAGATTAACTAAAAGGGAATTTATAAAAGGATTGGCGATGGGATTATCATCTGTTGGATTATTGATGAACTCAGAAACTAACATCTTCGGTGACACAAAAAAGGAAAAGACTATGCAGAACGATGACCTTTATTATATTCAAACTGTCCGTGGACGTATAAAGCCAAGCCAACTTGGAATGACGTTGATACATGAACATATATTAGTTGATTTCATCGGAGCGGATAAAGTCAGCAAAGATCGCTACAATCCTGATGAGGTTTTTGAGGTGATGCTTCCGTATCTCAAAGAGATCAAGGATTTGGGCGTTACAGGATTTGCGGAATGCACTCCTATGTTTATCGGCAGAGACGCTGAGCTTATGGCGAGATTTGCACAGGCACTTGATATGCACATACTGACAAACACTGGTATGTATAAAGAGCCTTATCTGCCAAAATATGCCTTTGAGAAAACAGAAGACGAACTTGCTCAGATGTGGATTAATGAGATTAATCAAGGGATAGAAGGGACACAGATCAAGGCTGGGTTTATCAAGATCGCAGTTAATCCGGGCAGTCTTATTCCGATCCAACAGAAGATAGTCCGTTCAGCTGCAAGGACAAGCAAGGCAACAGGAGCAACAATAGCTTGTCACACGGGGCATGGAGTTGCGGTATTAGAAACATTAGACATTCTCAAATCAGAGGGTCTGCCATTAGAGAAGTTTATCTTTGTCCATGCTGGATCAGAGAGCGACTTTAATTATCATGTAAAGGTTGCCGAGCAAGGTGCATGGGTGGAATATGACGGCATAAGCCCAGGAGAAGCTAATAGATATATTCAGCTTATTAAGGCTATGCTTGATAAAGGATATGGCGACAGACTCTTGTTATCGCAGGACGCTGGATGGTATAACGTAGGAGATCCAAGAGGTGGAAATATAAGAAGTTTTGCTTATATAGTAAGAGACTTTATCCCATTGATGGAAAAATCAGGAATTGACAAAAAAACTATTGACAAGCTATTCATAGAAAATCCTGCAAAAGCCCTTCGGATACCAATAGTTGTGGGACAAAGTGTTAATTCTCTTGGGAAAATAAAATCTACTTGGGGGAAGATAAAATAATAGTCATAAAGACAAACTCATCTTGCTAAAAGTTATTGAGGGGAGATAGGGTCCGGTGGCTCTGCTGGACTTCAAATCCAGTCGGGGGCGATTATCGTCTCTGGTGGGTTCGACTCCCACCTTCCCTCGCCAATCCCTATTGAGATGTGTTTATGTAAAGTGAATTACTTTGATTTATGAGGATTTATTTAGTGAAAAGCTATACTGGGCTGTCTGAAAGATAGGATTTTTATTGACAAAAACACATCTGTTAATTTAATGAATTTAACTATTGGTAATATGACATTATATTTTGCTATTCATGCCTGTTTTACTACGATTTCAGATTTTCACCTTTCCGAATTACAGGCTATAATGTAGGAAAAGAGTATGATAAAGACTTTACGCTTAACGAATATAGAGAAATTCTCAAAAAAGTATGGTTAGAAACTAAAAGAGTGCTTGTCCCTGGTGGTAGAGCTTGCATTATGTCGGATACGAGATAAACGAATCCTATGTTAAATTAGCCAAAAAGCGAATTGATGACTTTAAGCAAGAAAATTGTTTAAACCTAATTCTTGATTTTGGCATAAAGTGAAAAGGAAGACAATTATGATTACTTCTTATGCTATAACAATGATTGAGATAACATTGGTGACAATGACAGTCGCGGACAATCAACCATTAGAAGGCACACAACCACTAACTATGCAGGGCGATCTCGCAGAGCAAATGGTCGCTGGGATTGACAAATTCCTTATGCGTCAAATTGATGAGGTGAAAAGCCAAAGAGAAGCACGCTGGAATAGAGATTTTTCCTCTATTGATAACTATGTCAAATCCGTTGAACCTAATCGCCAAAAATTGAAAAAGATTATCGGAGCGGTTGATCCAAGAGAAAAGCCTGTTATGCAATTATTAGCGACGACCTCTCAGCCTGCTTTAATTGGAGAAAGCGAACGCTTCAAGATCATAGCTGTTAGATGGAACGTTCTGAGAGGAGTTGATGCAGAGGGGCTACTGCTTGAGCCAAAAGAGAAGCCATTGGCAAATGTGATCGCATTGCCCGATTGCGATTGGACCCCTGAAATGCTTGTTGGACTTGCAGAAGGAGTCCCAAAATCTTCTCAGTTTGCTAAAATATTAGCAGAAAGCGGTTGTCGTGTCCTTGTTCCAATGCTTTTGGATAGAAGCGATGAATTTTCTGGCATCCCCGAAGTTAGAATGGTAAATCAACCTCATAGAGAGTTCATCTATCGTGCCTCTTATGAGCTTGGCAGAAATATAATGGGTTACGAAGTCCAAAAAGTGCTTTCTGGCGTTGACTGGTTTCTAAATGAAGATGATAGCTTGTCAATAGGAGTTATCGGTTATGGCGAAGGAGGTTTAATTGCCTTTTATTCATCAGCGATAGACATTAGAATTGATTTAACTTGTGTCTCTGGATATTTTCAACCGAGAGAAAATCTCTGGCGAGAACCTATATATCGCAATATTTGGTCTTTGTTATATGAATTTGGCGATGCGGAGATAGCAAGTTTAATCGCACCTAGAAAGCTGATAATTGAGCATTGCAATTTTCCA
>DTPJ01000499.1 GCA_011334435.1 Candidatus Poribacteria bacterium
AGCAACTCCACCATTGTCTTTTATCAATGCTATAAGTGCGTCAACTTTTGTCATAATGCGTATTGAGTTACACTTTGCCGAAATATCATATTAGCAAGTGTTTTTTAAATTTTCTTTTTATATTTATGCCATGGTAACTTTTTAGTGTTCGTTGATAACCACATTCTGAACGACAAATAAAATTTCAAAAGTCTTTTCTAATCAATAATTTATTATCAATTTGCTTTATATAATAATATATAATCTTTCAAGCAAAGTCAAACAAAATCTATATCAACCGATGGTGAACCAATATGCTGATTTTACCTAAATTCTATTAATATTAATAACAGTTAGTGAATGTTTTGGCAATGTTATATTTACCTTCTCTGTATGTGTAGTATTATCATCTGATTTTTTGATCGGAATTACCTTATTTGGTTTATCGGGGCTATTCTCATCTTTATAGGAATCAGAGGTTAGAGTTGTTATTGACTCGATCTTAAAACTTGATAACCCGGGATCAACTTCTACAACTGCATTATTTTTAATGCTCCTATTGATCAAGAATAATGTTAGTTCTTTTCTGTCTTTTTTTATATATGCGCCGACGTCTATATATGGAACATTATCTAATTTTGAGATAAGCCCCATTTGCGGAACTGAGTATGTAGGACACTGGACAAAAGTTTCTAAAACATCTCTGCCTGCCATTGCAGAATAAGATTGAAACACATAATAGACAATGTTTCTCCATAGCTTTCTATCAGGATAAGTGCCTCTAATGCCTATCAATGCACCGAATACATCTTGACATAGTGGAAGATGATTAGCTAATGCAAGTTTCGGTTCTTTTAGGAATACATTATAAAGGCAAGCTAAGTATAATGCCCCTGCTAATGAGCGATTCCAAGCGACATCCTCAACAGCCCTTTCTTTCTTCAATGGATATACAAGGGGACCATATTCAGTGATATGTAATTCTATATCCCTTCCGGGAGCATACTTAGCTAAATCTTCTTTTACATTCTCAATATCCTTTTGGACATGCACAGACGCGCCCATAAAACATAATGCAAAATCATCATCAGGATAGATTTTATTTGGATTAAGCCCAACACCACGCAATATCGGGGCATATCCATTATGGACATCAATGAAATCTATCTTATCGCCTAATGCAGTCAAAATATCTCTCATCCAATTGCGATTTCCTTTGATCGGCATATATTTGGTATCATGTATGCCTATAGCACCTAATTTTATATCCGGTGCGACTCTATCAAGTCCTTCTTTGCATTTAAGATAGAAATCTATATACTGTTCAGCAGTTTTTGCCAACGGTTCTGATGGATTTGCCAGATAAATCTCATTACCAATGGCGAATGCGGTAACATTAAAGTTTGCCTTTTTTATATATTCTGCCCATTTGATAGCGTCCTCAGGCTTTCCTGTGCCTGCGTTAAATGTTATAGTGCCGGGAATTCCCAATTTTCTGCATAATTCCATAAACTCATCTGGACCAAAATAGGGGTATTCCATTTGATAATCCCTAAATGGATTTGTTATCGGCTTTCTATCCTTGCCAATAGCATTATACCAATCAAAATAATCCGAAAGCGTCCCACCGGGATAACGTAAATGTGTTATTCCAAGCGATCTGAACTCCTCAACGATGTCATCATCAAACCTATTTTCTTTCGGTATCCAAACGCCCATGCCGTCATTGACCCATTCAATATTATCGCCAAAAATTAACGGATTGACCGTATTTATCACTTTGTCAGTGACCTTAATAGTTGCAGAGATGCCATTAGGAGAGATGGTTTCTATTGGGATAGTGGACTTAGAGCATCCAATTAAAGCAAAAGGGAACAAAATCATTACCAACAAGCAATATAGACGCATTTCGTCACTTCCTTTGTAATTTATCAATATCAAGAAGAAATCCTTTTTCGCTTAATATTGCCTGCAAATCCTTGACATCAATCATATCAGGAGTTGTATCTAATTTGATGGACATCGCGCTAGCAATACCGGCGATCTCACCAGTGAGGACTGCGGACTGGATTACGCGCATAACCTCCCAAGCCTCGCCTTCTGATGATATACATCTGCCAGCAGTCATTAATCCTTTAATTTTTTGAGGGACAAGTGCATAATAAGGCACTTCCCATATGTCCCGTCCACTCCACCAATCGGCGACCATGCCAACGCAATCGTCAAAATGCTTTCCATTGTCATCGGATTTAATCGTCTTTATGCCGTTAATCCTGCGTGTAGTTCGGAACTGTGCCATTGACGGTAATGCTATCGGATAAATATCATTACGACCATCTTTGCCTCTTAAAGGTTGTTCGCGTTTATAGAATTCTCTGAGCATTTTTCGTCCTTCAATGACGAATTCGGACACGTCTTTTCCATTTGTGCCGTAAAATTTTCTCATACCTTTAGGGGCGCCTGAACCAGTATTGCTTGCACCTAATATCCTACAAAAATTGAGTTTTTTTCCTGAATTTTCGGCAACAGACTGACGGGCAGAGTCAAGCGATGCCTCCATTGCCCATATTGATAGCCAATTATCCTGCTCAACATACGGAGCGCCAGCATGATAGGCAACATCAGCATCACCAGTTGCATCTATGACGCATTTTGCACTGACAAAACCTCTTCCGCTTTTATTCTCAACTTCAACGCCGATAATCCGATCGCCTTTCACAACTGCACCACATATAAGAGTATCCAGCCAAAGATCAACTCCAGCATCTATAAGCACTTCATCAAGGGCAAGGGCAAACGCAGATGGCGAGAATTTAACACTATATCTTGACATAGTATTTGGATCGCTCCAATCCGCAGGGATGTCGCCAGG
>DTPJ01000282.1 GCA_011334435.1 Candidatus Poribacteria bacterium
AAGGAGTTTAATTATGCTTCCAGTGATTTTATTGATGTCTATATATAGCTTTAATCCTGCTGTTACAACTGTCGGAGATTTGACGATCTCAATTCCTGACATTGACACAATTGATGCGCTTAATTCGGAAATTCCCGTCAAAGTTTTGTTAAAAAATGGCGGTTCAGAGACGTTAAATGGTGAATTGAGATTAGAAGTCATAGATAATTGGAAGATTGTTGGCGATCCGAAATATAAATTTAACCTCTCAGGCAACTCAGAACAACAAATCACATTTATTTGTATAGCTGGGAATGGAACATATTCCGCACATTATCCTATACATGCAAAAGCGGTTTTTGACACTCCATCAGGAAAGCAAGAAGCCCATACAGTCCTTATCGTTGAGGTCAAGCCAGAAGCATTATCAAGTCCAGAGTTAAAAGAACAACGAATATTAGGGTTGAAGTCGCCCGGTCGTGTTTCGCTAAACTCATTGAAAGATGCTATTATATCATTTAGATTAGGAGATGACGGCGAAATTGTGACTAAACCTTTGAGCTGGCATGGCATTGATGAGATTACAGGAACTAATGTTGATAGAACGCGTGTTGATAGAGGCGATCAGAGATCGTCTATCTCTATTCATCCTCCTTGGCGTAAAGGTTGGGGGACGGTTTGGCTTGATTATGTGATCCAATTGCCTAATACTAATGAGATATTTCTTGATTTCGCTACTGCAATTAGAGATAATACAGACAAAGAACCCCCAAGCGATGGTGTCCAATTTCAAGTGCTAATTGCGGAATTTGGCAATCAAGAATATAAGTTGATATTTGATAGATTTTCTGACGCAAAACAATGGGAAGAAGCCACTGTTTCTTTAAGTCAATATGCAGGCAAAAAGATAAACCTACGTTTATTGACAGGTCCAGGACCTAAGCATGATACAACTTGTGATCAAGCCTATTGGGCTGATCCGATCATAATTGCTGGCATTAAACCATATCCAAGCGAATCCGAAAAGGATCATCAAAATCGCATTCAAAAAAATAAGGAACAGGCAAAACAGGCATTGCAGGGGAAATTGTCTCAACACACATGGAAACTTCAAGACAATATCTCTGTCGCATTTACACCGGGGCAATTTGGGGCAATTGATTCAATTCTGACCTTTGCCACTCCAAAAGGTGAACTAACTTTTGACGGTTTCAATATTGAAATTGATGGACGCAAGATCGGAAACTGGCGAAGTGGATTTGAGATCAATAAATGGCGTTTAGACGGCAATACCTTTCGGCTTCCAATAAAAGATGGTGACCGCAGTTATGATGTTATCACCAAAGTTTGGAGTGAAAAAGGAAGCATTAGATTCCATTTCGGCATTGAAGGGATAAAAAGAGATCGCAAGGGAGAGCCAAAAATTACCTTTATATCATTAGGATCGTTAGATCAAAAAGTCCGCAGATTATATGCTGGACATGGCAATGTCCTTGAATACCCAAGAAGATTAGCTTTGGTATACAACGGGTTTAGCCTATCAACGTCTTTTGTTGGATTTGACTTCGCTAATGGGATAAGCCTTGTCCAAGCTACTGATATTCCGCCTGATTTAGTTAGAGTCAACCCTGAAAAAGGCATAGCGACGCTTGAGGCACATCATGATCTAACTTTGACGCTTGTCCCTTCATTAGAAGGTGCTTTTGATTCGGCAAAAAAATATCGCGAGATACTCAATCCGCCTATGTCACCGGGCGTTCCTAATATTATTGGGAAAATGTGTCTTGACCAATGGGGAGGCGATTATGCAAGGGCAAGTGAAGGCATAGAAAAATCGGCGTTATATGGACTAACAGATAGCGTCTTTGTTAAACATGTCTGGCAAAGATGGGGCTATGATTACCGATTGCCTGACATCTATCCGCCAGAGGGCAATTGGGACGATTTTATAAAAATGGTTAATGCCTGTAAGAGAAACGGAATTTTGTTCGCTCCGCATGATAATTATATAGATTTTTATCCTGATGCAACTGGATTTTCGTATAAACATATAATTTTCAACAGTGATGGCACACCTCAAAAGGCTTGGTATAACGAAGGAAGAAAAGCACAAAGCTATCGTTGGCTTTCGCATGCCTTCAAACCTTGGATGGAGAATAATCTCAAACTTATAAAAGAGGGTTTCAGTCCGACATCATATTTCATAGACGTTTTTAGTGCTATTACACCGATGGATTATTATGATGAAGATGGTAATTTTTATTCAAAAGAGGTATCCATAAAATCGTGGAACTCTGCGTTTGATCGTGTCCGTGAGGTCTTTGACGGAGCGCCAACGATAAGTGAAGCAGGACATGATGCGTTGTTGGGTCATCTTGACTCTGCACAAGCAGATCATCTCGGCTGGACGCCTGAGGATCAATCTTGGGCTTGGAATGCAGAGGCAAAAGATGGTGAGCGTATCCCATGGCACGATATGGTGACACACGGAAAGTTTATTTTACTCGCTGGCGGACTTGGTTCTCGGTATTCTGGCAGTGGACAAAAAGAATTACACGGATATGGCAGTGATGACTATCTCAATATGACAGTTCTCGGCGGACGTAATCCAATGTGTGACGGACCTTTTAGCAGAGATGCGGTTATGACCTATTGGTTGCTTCACGATGTATGTGCCGATCTGGCAAAACAGGACATTGAAAAACATACATTTGCAGATGACAATATACATCGTCAAATCGTAGATTTCGCAAAAGGCGGAAAAGTGATCTCTAATAGAGATAAATCCGATTGGGAAGTTGACGGACAGATTTTGCCTAATTATGGATTTATCGCTAAATCAGGTCAATATAAAGCTATGGTGACGAGGC
>DTPJ01000585.1 GCA_011334435.1 Candidatus Poribacteria bacterium
AATGCTAAATCCGCATTTTTATTGCCTTTTATAATGAACTTTTCATATTTGTCACCAAAGAACCCCCCCTATCTCTTTATAATAATCCTCATACATACTGACGATCTTATCCTGATTAAATCTTTCCAAGACTGTTTGACGTGCAGATTTGCCCATTTTGTCATGCAGTTCATCATCTTTAAGGAGCTTTTTTGCCAATTCTGCCATCGCTTCAATATCTCCGACGTCAACGAGAAAACCTGTTTTGCCATGTTCAATGACCTCAGGCAATCCACCGACATTTGTCGCGATGACAGGCACTTCACAACTCATCGCTTCCAACGCAGAAAGACCGAAACTTTCCATTTCGCTAGGGATAAGGAATAGATCGGCATTTGGAAGCAATCCTGCGACATCGTCCTGTTTTCCCAAGAAAGTAACGCTTGACGATATTTCAAGTTTTTCAACTAAACGTAAAGCGGAAGACATCATAGGTCCATCGCCAACCATAAGCAATTTAGATGGAATTTCATCATGTATAAGCTTAAAAGCGGATATTACATCCTCAATACGTTTTATTGGGCGGAAATTTGAGACGTGCATTATTATCCGTTCACCTTTTGGAGCAAAAAGACATTTCGCCCTACATCTATGCGTCTTAGTGAATAAATTTGTGTCAACAAAATTCGGTATAACTTTAATAGGTTTGTCTAGATGGAATTTCTCTTTCGCTTCACGTTTGAGAAACTCCGAAACTGTGGTAATTCCATCGCTTCGTTCAATGCTAAATTTGTTAATTTTATAATATGATTCATCGCTTCCAACAATTGTTATATCAGTTCCATGAAGGCTTGTTATCACCTTCACGTTTCCATTGACCATCTGTTTGGCAAGATAGGCACTTGTGGAATGCGGAATGGCATAATGAACATGAAGAAGATCAAGTTTTTCCTTTTCTATCAATTCAGCCATTTTCACAGAAAGCGCCAACGAATATGGAGGATATTCAAATAAAGGATACTTCATCATATTGACCTCGTGAAAACATACATTTTCGTTATACTCACGAAGCCTATAAGGTATTGAGTAACTGATAAAATGCACTTGATGACCTCTGATACCAAGTGCTTTTCCCAATTCTGTTGCTATTGTCCCACTTCCTCCATGACTAGGATAACATACCATTCCAATTTTCATATTCTCTCCTAAATTAGAGTCATCACATCCTCTATCTCAATCATTTCTCTGACAAGAAATGGTTCACCATATTTTTTGCCGATAAGTCCGCCATAATACCGAGATCGGACTTCTATTGATTCTATGTATTCTGGACTGCTTATGTAAGTCGGTTCACCTTGATAGTTAGGATTATATATCTGCGACTTAAAGCAGTTAATCGCCTTCATTTTTATCTCGTGATATTCAGTCACATCTACCACAAATGATGGTTCAAATTGATAATGACACATATAGTATATCAGTTTTTGTGTGCGATGTCTTGGCATTTCTGGATAGAGTTTTGATAACCCAGCAAGAAACGCTGATTCAGAGACCAACTGTGAAGCGTGAGCGTGATCAGGATGTCTATCCATCCAATACGGCAGAAATATAACTTTTGGCTTATATTTTCTTATTACCGATATGACCTTCCGTTTATTCTCATCGTTCACTTGTATATTAGCGTCTGGAATCCCAAGATTTTCTCTGCACATAACACCTAAAACCTTTGTGGACTCCTCCGCTTCCTTTTGTCTTTCTTCCATCGTTCCCCTTGTCCCCATTTCTCCTGCGGTTAAATCTATTATTCCAACGCTATATCCTTGTTTTAGAAGTTTTACAACAGTTCCAGCGCATGTCAGTTCTATATCATCGCGATGCGCTCCAAAAGCCAGAGCATCTAATTCCATTAATACCCTCCGTGATTAGTGATCAGTGATTATTGACCATAAAATATGGAATAAAGTCTCTCTAATCCGTCAAAAATCCTTGGACCAGATCTGAGAAGAATATCTGGGTCTATTGTGTAGATTCTATTATTTATAACAGCAGAGATTGTCCTATATTTACTCCATCGTTCAGTGTCATTTTTATCTGATGATGTCATTGTTGACGGCGCGGTGAGTATAATATCGGGATTTTTAGTTATAATAGCCTCAACACTATAAATTGGCCAACTGTTTGGTGCATCTTCTGCTATGTTTATTCCCCCAGCAGTTTTTATTAGATCGTTGACAAAATTCCCAGGACCAACCGTGACTAATGGGTTTTGACCGATCTCATAAAATACCTTAGGTCTTTTATTGATAGGTATTTGGCTCACTTTATCCCTTATTATTTTGGCTCTATTTCTCAATCCATCAACAACTTGCTTTGAGTATTCCTCTTTGCCAGTTATTTTCCCCAAAGCCAACATTGATTCCAAAACATCATCAATCTTTTGTGGGTTGACGATAAATATAGGAATTCCGCTTTTGTCCAATTTTTCAATACGCTCTTTACTATATCCATCGGGAGTTGCGACGATCAAATCGGGTTTTAATGATAAAATGACTTCTATGTTCGGATTATAATATCCGCCAATTTTAGCCTTGCTTTTCGCAGATTCGGGATAGTTGCAGAATTCTGTTACGCCGACGATCTCATTATCCAAACCGATAGCAAAAAGCATCTCAGTTACATTTGGCGCCATAGATACTATTCTATCAACTTTCTTAGGGATACTCACTTGGCGACCCATAAAATCCGTAAATAATACGGTTTCCTTTTTTTCTATCTTTTTTGCACAAGCATAGAAAACGAGAGAAAAACATATCATCAAAGCGAATACTATGTGAAATCTCTTCATATTATAATACCTCTTGTATTTTCA
>DTPJ01000657.1 GCA_011334435.1 Candidatus Poribacteria bacterium
CTTGACATGGACATGCACAACAAGACCCTTTATATGGCTATATCCGTCAGGATAAGGAATTTCTTTACATTGCCACGAGTTATTAACATCCCAACAGACCTTCATAGCGTCACTTTCTACTGCGTCAATTACCGCTCTTGCCTCTGCACAGCTACCGACAAGTGTTGAGTCTTCAGTTTCAAGAGCCATTATTACGTCTTCTTTTTCTGCCAATTTTGCTGCGGGTTTAAGTCTTTCCGCTATTTCACTGAGGAAATCACCGATTTTAAGCTCATGTCTCGGAGTGCCTCTCAATTCTTTTGGCACCCAAAATGCGAACATTCTTATTATATTTACATCAAAAATATGCGAAAGCTCAATCATTCGCTCAAATATTTTCAGATGCCTTTCATATTCTTCTTTATTAAAACTACATTTGCCAAACGGCGAACCGATACAGCCGATCTTCATATCATATTTGTTTAGAACTTCTTGCATCCGTTTGACGTCATCGTCGCTTGCGGTAGTCACATCTTTGCCCCATATTCCGCCTCGCACCTCAACATGGCTCGCACCTGCGGATTTACAAAGTTTGACTGCCTCTTCAAAATCTCTTGACACTTCATCTGCAAAAATACAAGTTTTTATCATTGAAAACGCTCCTTATAAAAAATTCAGCACATAGATATAAGCCTTGATCCCTGAAAGATCAATGCTAATACGATTGTTAATCCTTATATCTCTGTAATTAGATATGATACTGTCAACAAGATTGCGATCTCCGCTCAATAGAACGCATCTCCCTTGTGGTCTTATTACCCTTTTAACTTCTTTAAAAAAAGAGACATAAAGCTTTTTATTCTCAGCTTGCGATCCTGTTTGTTTGCCAAATGGGAGGTTACATACAACCTTATCAATTGAACGATCTCTGATCGGAAGGAAATTCACGTCCCATTGGATCAGATTTATCTTTTTTCTGCTTGACTCAATGTTATTTTTCGCTGATTCAATTGAGTTTTGTTGAATATCTCCTGCGATGATCATATTATAACGACCAAAATAAGCCCTTTCAATAGGAATAGTTCCTGCACCACATAGGGGATCGACGAATATGTCCAATGGATTTGGTTCAGAGAGAAAAACCATACTATATGCAACCGAAGGATTTAGTGATGCTGGGACATGAGAGACTTTGTATTTCCATCTCTTGATCCTTTCATCTGTAAGCCTAATTCCTATCAAAGCAGTGTCTTCTTCAAGGTCTAACCGAAATTCAATAGTTGGGCTATCAAGTGTCAGTTTCCAGCCATATTTCTTCGTCAATGCAGATTCCATTGCTAATTGTGCATCTATTCTCCTGAAATTATGTCTGCCTGTCATACTTGATACAACTCTAAAAGACAGACTTTTTTTCCCTTTTCCGCCATGCAGTTCTTTATGTATCCTTAAAGGAATTTCCAAGTTATAATTGCTTACGTGTCTGAATATCTCCCCAAGCGAATTTCTGCTTCTACTTAGCCCTGAAATTACACCGACATAAACATAGATATTTTCCGCTGATCTGATGCCTAAAAGCTCTTTTGGCTCTCCTGCATAGGTGAAAGATATTCTCCCTTTTTTCTTTTCAATTAGGTTGACATCATAAAGCTTTGCCTGTATCTCTCGCCATAGAATATCTTCAAGCCCTATTATATTAGTTGCATAATATCTAATATTTGTCATACATTCTTGACCTTTTCATTTTGCGGACTTTGCACATCTAATTCCAACTAACAAAGAACCCGGGCTAATGCCAAATCTGCTCGCACATCTTGTAAAATCATTGTTCACATCCCATGATCCGCCTCTTGCGACGTGATTTTCGCCTGATATAGGTCCTTGTGGATTTACTTTTGGGCTATATTTATAGTAATTTTTGTCATACCAATCTGACACCCATTCAAAAACATTTCCAGCCATATCATAAGCACCATAAGGGCTAACGCTTTGTGGGTATTTGCCGACAGGTGCAGTGTAAACATAACCATCAACAGCACCAGCGTCATTTGCGTTTAGCTTTGTTGGATCCCACTCATTGCCCCAGGGCCAATATCTCCCATCGGTTCCTCTTGCTGCTTTTTCCCATTCTGCCTCTGTTGGTAATCTTTTGCCCCGCCACATAGCATAAGCATTAGCATCTTCCCAACTTACTCCCATAACCGCTTGATCAGGATGATTATATGGTTCCATATCCAAATAAATCGGGGGCTTCCTGCCAGTTGCTTCAACAAATTCTCTATACTGAGCGTTAGTAACTTCGTATTTGTCTATATAGAATGCGTCAAGATAAACTATATGCTGAGGCTGTTCATCAGCAAACCTTTCAGGAGTTCTATATGTAAATATCAATAGAAACTTCTGCACATCTTCCTCTGAACTTCCCATTATAAACTCACCTGCGGGAACATAGACCATATCTTTGTATGGGCTAATATTATTTAATTCGTTATCTTCGCAACCGATAATGAATAGGGCAAAGATAATGAGCATATATACAAACTTCATTAAAAACACACCTCAACAATAGGATCAAATGGTTTAAATCTCCAAACAATTATAAATGTCAGGTTTTGAAAAGTCAAGAATGTTTACTTCTGCCAAGCATAAAATATAGTTAAGGAATTTCTGATTTAACATAGTTAAGATTGATCTTATTTATGAAAGTTGTTATAATACATCGTGTCAGCTTTTATTTTTCTGATAAAAAATTGATGTCATGGAGGGATCATTATGAGTAAGCCCAAAGTTTTATATATTCCGACGGTTAGCCACACTGACAGGGTGTTTAGAAAAGAGACTTTTGAGCGAATGCTTGACATTTTTGAC